>CBFGVE010000006.1:0-18723 GCA_965651915.1 uncultured bacterium | reverse complement strand
CCGTTGAGCAGTTGTCGCGCGGCCTGGGTCTGGAGCATCGCGGCGGCGAGATCTTCCACCGCGCGGGCCGCCGCTTCCTTCTCCCGTCCCCACTGGCGCCCGCCCAGGCTGTGCAGCTCGGGGGCCTGCTTGCCCACACCGACATAGCGGCTGAGCAGGTGGCTTTGGGATACTGGGATATGCAGCTTGGCCTGGTTGGCATATTCGATGGTCAGCACTTCCTGGAGCTGACCGTTGAACAGAATTTCGAACATGCCCCGGTAGCGCCCTATGCCGTGTTCGACGTGGACGACGTAGTCGCCGGGCTGGATGTCGGTCCAGTCGATCAGCCTCGGACCGGCCTCGGTCGAGGGGCCCTCCTTCTTGGCGTGCAGGGCGTAGCGGCCTCGCAGGTTCTTGCGGTGGCCGTAGAGATCGCACTCCGCCACAACCCTGAAGGCGCCGGCTTCCGAGCAGAAGCCCCCGGACAGCGGGGCGGTGCGCAGGACGAGTTTCTCCTTGGCGTTTCCAAGATAGACTTCGCGGAAGCGCTCGCGCGCGCCGTCGGAGTTGAAGCAAAGCATCACCTTGCGTCCGCGCCGCCGCGATTCGGCGCAGAGACGGTCGACCAGCTCTCGCCGGGCCTTTTCCACAGCGTCCATCTGTCCCGCCGCAAGCGAGGCGGCCGGCAGCGCTTCCGCCGGGAGCACATCGCTGTCGAGAGCGGTTGCCTCTGGGCCCGGGGCGTGGCCGAAGTAGAGCTGGCCGAGCCTGCTGCGGGAACGCAGCGTCTCGCGCAGCGCATCGAACGGAACAATGGTGGATGTGGCCTGGGCCTCGGCCAGGCTTTCGGCGTAGGCCTCGGCGTGGCGGCTGAGCATATCGAAATCGGTCCACGCCCACAGCGCGGATTCGGGGAGGTAGGCCGAGAGGTCGCTGCCCGCGCCCTCCGGCGCGGGTTCGGCGGCAGGGAAGAGCCGGAAAGCCACAAGCTTTTGACGCGACATCTGCGACACCGGGTCGAAGCTGCGGATGGACTCGATTTCATTCCCGAAAAATTCGATGCGCAGCGGCCAGGCCTCGGTGGGGGGCCATAGGTCGATCAGGCCTCCCCGCACCGTGGCCCGACCCTTCTCCGCGACCTCGGGCTCGAACTGGTAGCCCATGGACTGGAGCACGGGGAGCAGTTCCTCGGGATCGAGCGTCTGGCCGGTCGCGACCTCGCGCACGGCGGCTGCCTGGGCATTAGGCGGGGGGAGCGCCTGCATGAGCGCCTGAACGCAGGTGACGATGAGCAGGGGGTGGGGGGATTGTAGGCAGCAATCAAGGGCCCGCTGGCGGTCGCCAACGATATCGGGGTTGAGCCCCTCTCGGCCGGGTATGCCTTCGAGCGCAGGGAAGAAAACTGGGTCGGGCGCGTTGACCGGAGTTAGGCTGGCGGCATCGAGCCAGGCCGCGTCGAGGGTCTGGGGACCATCGAGCACCCAGACCACTGGGCTGCCCAGTGCCTCCCGAAGCTGCCACAGCGCTGCGGCCTGCGCAGCCTGGGGGAGAGACCCGGAGAGCGCTTCCCGCTTGGCCTGTAGCGCGTCGAGAAGGGAGGACAGAGCTTGGCTCGTGAAAATGGGGAACATGGGTCCGCCACAGTACAACCATCCTCCCTGCCGCGTCAAAATCCATGTTGGTCCCAAATGAGTCCGCGATTTAGGAGAGCTGCGGAAAAAAGCTAAATCCCGCTTGCGGCAGAGCCTCCCGCTTGGCAGAATGCGCTAGGACGCAGAGTTTCGCCGCATGACGGGACCCAGAGGTGGCCGAAGAGACCCTCCTCCCATTCCCGGCCTGCCCGGGCCGCGCAGCATATTCATTTAGGACGTACTGACGCGAATTCAACGGTTCCCCACGTTGTGATAACAGCAAGGATAAACGATGCAAGAGGATCGCTGCTTTCGTATTACGGAACGCAATGTGAAGGAGCTGGACGGCCATTGCCAGCGGTTAATCGACGCAATGTCCAATTGGGTCGAGCATTTCGCTCCGCAGGTTGACGACGTCATAGCCGAGATTTCCACTGCCTTCGCCGAGACTCGCTTAGGCGACGGTATTGGTCTCTTTCAAGCTACGGGATTAGACGACTACGCCTCCGACGACGAGATCGAGCGCCTTCGGAACCGCGATGAACAAACCGATTGGAGGCGAATTTCCTACGCCGACCTGGAGGCATGCCATGCCGCGCCCTCGTTTTTCGACGCCAAGGGCTTCGTCTTTCACCTTCCAGCATTTCTTATTGCGGAACTAAACGACCGCCACCCTTTTGGATTTGTTGATCGTCTTTTCAATACTGAGGAACATCCGAAAGGCTGGAGCCAACTATTGTCAAAGCCGCAGGGCCGTGCGTTAGTTTCCGCTCTCATCCTGATCAGGGAGCACCCGAACTACGAATCGAATCGGGATGAGATTGTTTCGGCAATCAAGAAGCTCGAATGCTCCGTAGGCATTGGGTGACAAGGTCGTGACGATCGGTCACCCTACTCCCGCGGGAATCTCAGGCAAATCAACCTTTGCCCAGTGGAATGCCGTGCCATCCATCGAAAAAGAGAGATGAGTCATGTCAACTAGTACCGTAAGGCTTCATCGTGTGCTCAAGGCGTCTCCGGAGCGAATCTACCGGGCTATCCTTGATCCGGCAGCGAATGCCAAATGGCTTCCGCCGCACGGATTCACCTGCACGGTCCACCATCTCGAGGCCCGGGTGGGCGGAACCTTCAGAATGTCCTTCACGAATTTCTCTACCGGAGCCGTCATCTCCTTCGGAGGCACCTACCTGGAGCTGAAGCCCGGCGAGCGCATCGTCGCGAGCGACGTGTTCGAAGACGCGAATCTGCCCGGGGAAATGCGGACCACCTACACGCTGAAGAAGGTTTCCGTGGGTACGGAGGTGAACATCGTGCAGGAAAACATCCCCGAGGCCATTCCCGTGGAGGGTTGCTATCTCGGCTGGCAGGAATCGCTGGAGCTTTTAACGAAGCTTGTCGAGGCTGAGATTCCGGACTCCTAGTGCACCGGGCTAATCGGGGGTAGCCTGTCCGGGTGAGGGTGAAAATTCAGATGCGACTGTCTGAAGGGTTTTTCAATAGGCATTCTTTAGGCCATAAACCATTTTTGTCGCGGTCACGACAAAGGCTGTAATAATCAAACGCTGAAGGATGAGGATGAGCCTAAGAACGGTTACACTGATCACGGCGATGAGAGAGCTGGACCGGATCAATTAGGCTGCGCAAGTCGAGTGTTCAAAAGTGGTGGCGAGTAGTGATCCAGTCTTGTCGCCGGTCCTCATGCATTATCCCTGCGCGTTTCAGAAGGACTTCCGCAGGTGCGAGGGGAGAATGTTGAGTTCCTCCCGGTACTTCGCGACGGTGCGGCGGGCGACGGGTGTGCCGTCGGCCTTGAGCTGCTCGGCGATGGCCTGGTCGGACAGGGGTTTCGAGGGGTCCTCGTCGGCGATGAGCCGGGCGATGGTGTCCTTCACCGTCTTATTCGAGATGTCCTTGCCGTCGGCGGTCTTGTAGCCCGGGGTGAAGAAGTACTTCATCTCGAACGTGCCGCGCGGAGTCTGCATGTATTTGTTCGCGATCGCGCGGCTGACTGTGGTCTCGTGGATGCCTAGGACATCGGCGATCTCGGACATGGTCAGCGGCTTGAGTTCCGCGATGCCGTGTTCGAGGAAGGATTCCTGGACCTTCACGATTTCGGTAGCGATGTTGCGTATCGTCTGCTGCCGCTGGTTGATGCTCTTGATCAGGAAGGCGCCGGCCCGGACTTTCTCCCGAATATAGCTCTTGACCTCGCGGGGGGTGTCGCCGCTCTCCATCAGGGTCCGGTAGTGGTTGCTGATGCGCAGATGGGGGATCTGGTCGTCGTTGAGCAGAATGATGTATTTGCCGTCCACCTTTTGCACGACCACTTCGGGCAACACGTAGGCAGGTGTCTCGGAGGTGAAGGAGCGGCCAGGCTTGGGCTCGAGGGTGGCGATGAAGTGGGCGATCTGCTGAACCTCCTCGACCGGGATCTTCATTGCCCGGGCAATGTCGGGGTAGCGTCGGGCACCGAGCGCGGCGAGATGCTTGTCCACCACTTCGGCGGCGGGCGACTGGGCCTTGCCGAGCCGGGTGAGCTGGAGCAGTAGGCATTCGCGCAGGTCGATTGCGCCGACGCCGATGGGGTCGAATTCCTTGATCGTGTCGAGGATCACCGTCAGCTCCTCGACCTCGTGGCCGGTGGAGTGAGCCAGTTCGTCGAGGCTCACCGTAAGGTAGCCGTCGTCGTTGATGCTGCCGATGATCATCTCGCCGAGACGCTGCTGCTCTTCATCGAGGTCGGTGAGCCCAAGCTGTCCGAGGAGGTGCTCCTGGAGGGAGGGGTTCTGGGAGATGGACTCCATGAAAAATTCGCGGCGCGCGGCGTCGTCCTTGGTGTAGGGCTGCGCGGTCTGGTTCTGGTTAAAATACTCCTTCCATTCGTCGTCCAGCCGGGCGAGTACTGCGAACTCCTCCGAAAAATCGATTTCCTTGTTGTCCTCGACCGGCGTTTCTCCCTCTTCGGGGGTCGGTGCGTTGGGCTCGATTTCGACCTGCTCCTGCTCGATTGGATCCTCCTCAAGGGTAGGGTTCTGCTCGATCTCCTGCTGGATGAGGGTGCGGAGTTCGAGGATCGGCACCTGGAGCATTTCGAGCGATTGGCGGAGCTGCGGCGCCAGCACCATCTGCATGCGCTGCTGCTGGGTGAGCGAGAGATATTGTTCGGCCATAGGGTAGGATTCCAAAAAAATGGGGCGCACTGACGTGGAAGGGGCGCCCAATCTACAAGAGCGGCTCAGCATACCACGGGGGTGCCCGACAGGGAAACAGGTAAATGCCGGGATGGCCCTATCGGCTTGACCGCTGCGGGGGGGGCGGGGCATGATGGGCTCGTTCGCAGATTGCTCAACCCCGTACCGGTTTCCCCCATGGCCCTTCAACTCTGCATCCTCGGCAGCGGCAGCGCCGGCAACAGCATTTTGGTTTGCTCGGACGAGACCTTTATTTTGGTCGATGCAGGCTTTAGCGCCCGCGAAACCGAGCGCCGGCTTGCCGCGCTGGGCCTGCAGCCTTCCCAGATCGCCGGCATCTGCGTCACCCACGAACATAACGACCACACGGCGGGGCTGCGCATTCTCCAGAAAAAGCACGGAATTCCGCTCTATGCCAATGCGGGCACCATCGAGGCGCTGGCCCGCAGCCCTGGCGCACGCGACCTTCGTTGGAACGTGTTCGCCACAGGTTCCTCCTTTCCGATCGGGGATCTTCTGGTCGAAGCGTTCTCCGTACCCCACGACGCCTACGAGCCGGTGGGCTTTGTGGTTTCCGACGGCCAGGACCGCGTAGGGGTCGCCACCGACATGGGCATGGCTACCCAGCTCGTCCGTGATCGGCTGGCTGGCTGCCGGGCAATCGTCATTGAGTCCAACCACGATGAACAGCTCCTGCAAGCGGCCGAACGCCCCTGGAGCCTCAAGCAGCGCATCATGGGTCGCCAGGGCCACCTCTCGAACCGTCTGGCCGCCGACCTGTTGGCAGGCATCGCAGGCCCCCATCTGGAGCATGTGTTCCTGACCCACCTCAGCGAGGACTGTAACCGCGCGGATCTCGCCCTGGCGACCGTAGGAGGCCAGCTAGAGCGGGTTGGCTGCGCGCACGTGAGGTTAAGCCTTAGCTATCCGGACCGCGTCAGCGAACGCTGGTGCGCTGCTGTGGCTTCGACCGCCTAGGGCGCCTAGGGGCACGTGCGGAGGCTGGTGGCGTGTCGAACCCGATCCCCCGCTAGGCCGAGGAATAGGCTTGATTTACTCGGGAAAGAGGGTAGCTTTCTTCATTTTCGCCGCCCCGCCCGGGCGGTCTGTGCCCCCATCCCTTCCCTGGAGTGTCGATCTCATGAGTTTTCTGCAAGCGCTTTTCCCCTGGGCATTTCGCAATGGCGCCGCCGTCCGCAAGCCCCGCGCCTACATCATCGATGCGGCGCCCCTCTGCACGGCTGGGCGCAGCGACAGCGGCATAACCCCGGGCGACCAGATCAATGGGCTGCGCCGTCTGTCCCGTTTCGTCAGCCGCGAGAAAATCGAGGCCACCGTCATTTTCGATAGCGAGCCGCTGCGCAAAGTGGGCCAAGGCGAGAAGTTCGATGGAATCACCGTGCACTTCACTGGGAAGTCCGTGAGCCTGGCCGACCTCTCCGCCCGGCTGATCCGCCAGGCCGGTGGCCGCAAGGAGGTGGTATTCATCACCGCTGACCGCAAGCTCGAAGAGCAGGTGGCCGACCACGGAGCCCTCGTCATGCGTATGTCCACCTTCCGCAAGTCCCTCGACGGCGGGGGCTCCCGCAGCGAAGAGGAGCCCCGTCGCGAGCGCGGTGGAAACCCCCGCCGCCGCCCGCAGGGAAGCCGCGACCGCGATCGTGACCGCGACCCCAATCGCGAACGCGGCCGCTCCCGCGAGCGAGACGGAGAGCGGGGCGATAACCGCCCGCGTGCCGAGAAGGCCTCGGCCGGCGGGACGGTGCACGACCTGATCGATGTGGTGGACTAGGCCCGATAAGGAGGCGCCAGGCAGGCCGCTGCAATTCGACTTGTTTCGCTAGCACCCCCCGCGCACTATGGACGCCATGCCGAACCAAATCTCCAGGCTGCAGCCCCACCATATCGACAACGTGCTGTTCACCGCTGAACAGATACAGCAGCGGGTGTCCGCCCTGGTCGACGAAATGGCCGAGTCGTGCCGCGTCGAGGATCTGGTCATCATCGGCGTCCTCCGCGGCAGCTTCATGTTCATGGCCGATCTCGTCCGGGGGCTCTTCCGCCACCGCATCCACCCGCGGATCGACTTCATGACGCTCGAAAGCTACCACGGAAGCACCCACTCCTCCGGCGTCGTGCGGATCACCAAGGACATCTCGGTGGATCTCGCGGGCGCGGATGTCGTCCTGATCGACGACATTCTCGACAGTGGCCGCACCCTGGAGAATCGGGGAGCGGGCCGGGTTCTCTCCTGTACACTCCTCGACAAGCCTTCGCGGCGCGTCGCCCCGGTTAGAGCCGATTTCGTCGGGTTTACCGTTGATGACGTCTTCGTCGTCGGCTACGGCCTCGACTTCGACTCGCATTATCGTGAACTGCCCTACATAACCACGGTCACCTTCGACCCACCCCTGGGAGCCGACAAGCCATGAAGTTCTTCCTTCGCCACTTCCGTACCCTTGGCCTGCTGGCTGGCTCGGCTGGGCTGCTGTTCGCAGCAGGCTGCCTGGAATCCGACTCGGTCGAGAGTGCGGCGCGCGAGGTGGGCATCAACGTCGCCGGCTTCTATGCCAACGGCGATAGCCCCATGGTGGCCCAAAACTCCGGCGCACCGATCCGCAACTTGAATCTGCGGCAGTTTGGCGACCGGCTCGAAGGCACCGACAACAACGGCGTCAACTTCACCGGGAGCATCGGCCGCAACGACGGATCTTCGGCCTCCTTCACGCTCGAAGGCCGCACCACCGCAGGGGCCCCGGGTATCATGGTCGGAACGATCAATGTGTCGGGTACCAGCGCCACCATGCGGGGTACCTGGGCCGAGGACGCCGTCACCTCTACCTTGAACGCCACGGCCACCGTGCCCGAAAGTTCGGGAGGCGGTGGGGGCGGAGGAACCGGACTTACCATCACACCCTCTTCGCCGTCGGTCAGTCCGGGCGGAACGCAGGGATTTTCCGTGTCCGGAGGCACTTCGCCCTACACCTGGAGCGTGAGCAACGGGAGTCTAGGCTCGGTTTCCCCAACCAGCGGTTCGAGCACGACCTATTCGGCGACCTCCAGCAATGGAACCCAGAGCGTGACCGCCACCGATACCACGGGGGCCACCCGCTCAGTTAGTTTCACCCAGTAGTCATCTAGGCATCGTTCCGCCAAAAAGAACAGGCCCTGCAAACGAATTTGCGGGGCCTGTTCTTTTTGGCGGAGGGGGAGGGATTCGAACCCCCGAAGCCCTTTCGGGCTCACACGATTTCGAGTCGCGCGCCTTCAACCACTCAGCCACCCCTCCGGCGCTCTAGCAAAGGTGCAGGAATCTACCCCATTATCTCCCGCAGGCAAGCTTTTTGTCGGGGCTTTTCCGATTCGCCGGACCGAGGCGGGTACCGCTGCAAAATGACAATAATAAATGACTGACCCCTTTTGGGGGCGGGTTAGGGGAGGGTGAAGTCGACGACCAGCGGGTCGTGGTCGCTGAGGGCGCGGAGGGGGTAGCGGGCGTCGCCGGCAGTCCAGTCGGAGTTGACGTGGACATAGCGAAGCTGGCCGATGGAGGGGACGAGCGCGGGGGATACGAAGAGATGGTCGAGGGTGCCTGCCTGCCCTTGGTAGACATAGCTGTAGGCCGCCGCTGGGCTCCCGGCTAGGATGAGGTCGTAGAGGTTTTTCAGCCCGGCTACCTCGTAGAGCGGGGCGAGCTGGTCGGAGATGTCCCACGGGGTGGGGTCGTCGGGCCGGGGATAGACGTTGAGGTCGCCTCCGGCGATGATGAGGGCTTTGGGATCGTGTTCAATCAATGCTTTGCACAAGTGGGCAAGGATGCGGGCCTGCTCGCGCCGCTGCGCGATGCGCTGGTCGGGCCGGGCGGTGAAGTGGTTGCTCATGATGTAGAGCGCTGGTGCGTCGGAGCCGCCTTCGAGTCGCTTCAGCCGGGCCACCTGGGGGGGGCGCGCGTAGATCCGGCGGCCGGCGGATTCCACCGAGTCGAAAAGATCACCGGGAAGATCGGCATTGAAAGCCTTGGGGTTGCTGCTTTGGCGGATGCTCGCCGCCCAGTTCTGGGCGAAGGGCAGCTTGGGGTTGGTGGCGAGCAGGGGGTGGTTCCGGGGGACGGCGCTGAGGGCGAAGCGGTCGCTGCGGAAAAGGACAGCGCTGATGATGCCGCGGATGTCGCCTCCGCTTAGATCGGCCGCCGAGTCGTAGAGCGGCCCCCCCGCATCGGCTATGGTCTGGACGAGGTCTTCCAGCGCATCGAGTTTTCCGTTGCCCTGGAGCCGGTCGCTCAGGACGAACCTCCCGTTGGCGAGGCCGCCGATGTCCTGGTTTTCGACCTCCTGCACGAGGATGATGTCGGGGGCGTGAAGTTCCTCGACCAGGTGCCTGGCCAAGCGCCGCACGCGGGACGCGTATTCCTCCTGGCTCGCAGGCAGCCAGTTGAAGGGTGGTTGGATATAGGCCGAGCCGGGATTCCCAGGGAAATCGGTGAGGTTCCCGGGGTTGTCGCGGAAATCGAAGAGGTTTTCGAGGTTGTAGCTGGCTACCCGAATGGTGCCCGGGCTTGGCGGGGAGGGGAGCGTGGTTGCCGAGGGGTCGGCACCCGGCTCGAAAACCGGCATGGCCATAGGGTGGATCGCATACTTTCCGAAGGCGTGGACCACCGGGCCGGTAAGGGGGGCGGTCAGCCGGTCGAAGGTGCGCACCGGGGGCAGAAGCTGGCGCGGGTTGCGGCTGGCTGCCTTGAGTCCCTGGTCGCCGATCAGCAGGCGGTAGGCGTTGTCGTTGTCAAATCGGGATTCGGGTTGGTCGTCGAGGGGGTGCGGGTCGCGGAACACCCGGCGGCTGTAGGGGTCGCCGCGCCGGAGGATAGGGTGGGTCGCGGCTACGAGGTAGATTTCCGAGCTGTGCGAGGAACCAAAGTCGTGGCGGCCCGCCTGAGCCTGGGCACCGTCGGCAATGCGGGCGCGCATGCCTTCCCGGCGTTCCCAGTAGCGGGCTGCGGCTGCCCCGTCCGAGGGAGGATCGGCATCGAAAGCCTTCAGTACGTCGTCAAGATCGGGATGGTGGCCAAGCCTCTCCACCAGCACGGCGTGGTTAAGCGCGGTCAGGGCGAAGTTTTCAAAAACCGTACCTTCGATCACGAGCTCGTCGCCGGGAATGGGGGCGAAGGGTCCCGTCGGTCCTTCGAGAAAGGGCGAGAGGCCGGTGTCCACAAAGATAGCATCCGAGCTGAGGGGGTTGCGGTCGGATTGCGCGTCGGCGTTCTGGATGAAAAAACCGTGGTGGGTGCGGCCTACGCTGGAATTGCTCGCGCCGAGGGCATGGACGATGCCCCGCACCCGGACGCGCTGGTCGTGGAGCGTGGTCACGTGGAACTGACCGTCGTCCTGGTCGGAGACGACGCCCTGGATGGTGCCGATGGGGAGAAGAGGGGGAGCCTCCGCACGGGAGTCGCGGGGTCCATCGCCCAGGACCAAACCGAATCCAACAAGAGCCAGGAGGGTGGGGCGGGTGGCATGCATGGGGGCGTCCTTTCTCGGTTTGCTGGGGTAGCGCCACCCACGATAGGCCTAATCGCGGGTTTAGGCAACCCAATAGACCTGCGGCCTCCTCCTAGCCCCCGGAGGGGAAAGGGCTTGGGCGCGTCGGGTTTGACTGGACATGCCGCATGGAATCGCAGACACTCGCCCCATGAATTTGGCATCCGCATCCGATCCGGCGGGTTCGCCCGCGCCCTACCCGAAGGGCTTCCGTCCCCGCCGGGGGCTCAACTGGACCGCCCTCGGGCTCATGTATGCCTCCTACTACATGTGCCGGTACAATTTCCGCTTCGCAACCCCGGGCATGATCGAGGAGTTCGGCTTCAATACGGCCGACATCAGCAAGATTTTCGCGGTCTGGTCGCTTGCCTACGGCACCGGCCAGCTTGTGAACGGTCTGCTCACCGACCGCATCGGGGGCAAGACGGCAATGCTCACCGGGGCCATCGGCACCATCGCGATGAACCTGGTGTTCGGCTTTTCCTCCATGGTAGGCACCCTGTCCACTTTCGCCCTCATCGCGCTGATCAACGGGTGGTTCCAGTCCTTCGGCGCACCGGGCATGATCAAGATCAATGCCGCCTGGTTCCGCCGCAACGAGCGCGGAACCTTCGCGGGCATCTTCGGCATCATGATCCAGCTTGGGCAGTTCGCCATCAACAATCTCGCCCCCTTCCTGCTCGCGGGCTTCAGTATTCTGGTCTGGACGGTCAGCCCGGGCCACTGGCGGGTGCTGTTTGTGATACCGCCCCTGATCACCGCGCTCATGGCGGTCTTTCTTGCCTTCGCAACGAAAGAGGAGCCAGGACAGGCGGGCTATCCGAACGCGGTGGAGGACGAGCTGGATAACTCCAGCGGCACCCGCGTGAGTCTGAAGGAGTCCTTCGTCACGATTTTCACCCACCCCCTAGTTTGGTTCTACGCCGCCGCCTACGCCTGCACCGGCGCCGTGCGCCACAGTTCCGACCAGCTCATCATCCTCTACTTCGTCGAGCAGCTCGGACTCGATATGCAGGCTCGCCCCCGAGCGGTGTTCATCACCATGAATCTCATGCCGCTGATGGCGATCGTAGGCTCCCTCGGGGCGGGCATTCTCTCCGACAAGGTGTTCAAGGGCCAGCGCTCGCCGGTGGCGATGGGGCTCTATTTCCTGGAGACCCTGGTTATCTCCACCGCCGCGGCCGTGATTATTTCCGGCGCGGTGGGCCCCACGCCGGGCGGCATCTTCCTGGGCTGCCTCTTCCTCATCCTCATCTCGCTCACCGTCAATTCGACCCACTCGATTGTCGGCGCGGCCGCGCCCATGGACATCGGCGGGAAGAAGATGGCCGGGTTCGCCTCGGGGGTCATCGACTCCTTCCAGTATTACGGCGCGGCGATCAGCCTCTACATCACCGGCCAGCTCATCGTGAAGTACGGCTGGGGCGCCTGGTACCCGGTCATGGCCGGTTTTGGGTTCCTAGGCGGCATTTCGATGCTGGTGGTCACCCTGAAACAGCGGAAAATGAACCGGCAGGCGGCCCCGGCGGCCGCGGCTGCCCAATAGGAGCGGAGCAGACATGAAAACTCGCAACGGAGCCTGTGGAGTCCTGCTGGCCATCTCGCTCGCAGGCCCAAGCGTTCTTGGCCAAGAGGTCGCTATTTCGATCAAGGGGTCGAACACCTTCGGCGAGGAGCTGGGTCCCCGTCTCATCGAGGATTTCCGGGAGCGCAATCCCGGCATACAGGTTTCGCTGGGCACCGAGGGAAGCGGAAGCGGGATGAATGCCCTGCTAAACGGCGAATGCGACATCGCCTCCACTTCCCGGGTTGCTAGCGAAGACGAGCTGCGCCGGGCACGGGCCTTGGGGCTGCGTCTCCGCACCCACTTTCTCGGCAGCTACGGCGTGGCGGTGATCGTCAACCAGCGGGCCGGAATTCACGACCTCAGCCATGCCCAGATCCTGGATTTGTTCACCGGGCGCATCGCCAACTGGAAAGAGGTGGGCGGCGCCGACCTGCCCGTTCGCCTCCACATCCGCGACCCCATTTCGGGCACCTATCTGGGATTCCAGGAGCTGGCCATGGAAAACCGTCCCTATGCCGCCGGCACCGTTCCACACACGACCTACCACGATCTGGCTGATGCGGTGGCTCGGGACCATGGAGGTGTGGGCTATACCGGCATGACGCTCAAGCTGCCCGACGGGGTCCGCTCGGTGCGTGTCAATGGTGTCCCCCCCAATCTCGTCTCGGTCAATGAGGGACTTTACCCCTACGCAAGGGGGCTCCGCTTCTACACCGTTCGGGGCCGGGAAAGCAGCGCGGCGAATGCCTTCATCCGCTACGTCCGGGATACGCCCGGTCAGGCCCTGCTCCAGCGCGAGGGCTTTGTTCCCCGGACCATGCTACGCATCGACCCCGGATCGCCAGTGCATTAGCGCATGAAAGAGGAAAGGGTTCCCGGGGTCGGGATTTCCCAGGGTTCTGGGCCGATAAACCCATTGACGCTAGTGGGTCGGCGGGAGTATAAGAACGTTTTAACTCCTTATCAGGTCTAGCCTCAAATAAAGGACCCCCTCCATGGCCAAAGTACTGCTAGAGAACGTCTACAAGATTTATCCGGGCGATGTGACGGCGGTTCGCGATGCCAACCTGGAGATCGAGGACCGGGAGTTCATGGTGCTGGTGGGGCCTTCGGGCTGCGGCAAGTCCACCACCCTGCGCATGGTGGCCGGGCTGGAGGAGATCAGCAAGGGCGGCATCTTCATCGACGGCCGCAAGGTCAACGATGTCCCCCCCAAGAACCGCGACATCGCCATGGTGTTCCAGAATTACGCGCTCTACCCTCACATGACCGTCTACAAGAACATGGCCTTTGGTTTGAAGCTGCGCAAGTTTCCCAAGGCCGAGATCGAGCAGCGGGTGAAGGAGGCGGCGGACATCCTCGGCATCCAGAGCCTGCTCGAGCGCAAGCCCAAGGAGCTGTCCGGCGGCCAGCGCCAGCGCGTCGCAGTCGGCCGGGCCATCGTCCGCAAGCCCAAGGCCTTTCTGTTCGACGAGCCCCTCTCCAACCTCGATGCCAAGATGCGCGTGCAGATGCGCGCCGAGATCAGCAAGCTGCACAAGCGCCTGAACGCCACGATGATCTACGTCACCCACGACCAGGTCGAGGCCATGACGATGGGCGACCGTATCACGGTGATGAAGGATGGCGTGATCCAGCAGGTAGCCCCGCCGATGGAGTTGTACGACCAGCCGGTCAACGAGTTCGTCGCCGGCTTCATCGGCAGCCCGCCGATGAACTTCTTCAGCGGGACCGTTGAAGCCCGCGACAATGCCATCTTCTTCAACGAGGGCAATTTCACCCTCCGTGCCGATCCCCGCCAGGCCGAGCGGCTCTCCGCCTACGTCGGAAAGCCTGTGCGCTTCGGCGTGCGTCCAGAAGATCTGGCCGATGTGGCCCACAAGCCCGAGAGCGATCCCCAGCAGCGTTTCACCGCGAAAGTGGAAGTGGTAGAGCCTATGGGTTCGGAGATTTACCTCTACTTGACCACCGGCGCCCACCCGCTCACCGCGCGGGTCGATGCCCACGTGAAGGTCGAGGTCGATCAGGAGATCACCATGGCGGTCAATATGCCGAAGGTGCATTTCTTCGATACCTCCACCGGCCTCACCATCATCTAGGCCCCACCGCGTTCGCACCCGGGCGCGCCGACGGTACCCGCGCGCAGTGGAGGCTATGCCTGTGTTCGTTCTAGCGAGTTTGCTCCAGAATATATTCGGTTTTTTTGTGGTCGTTGGCGCTACCTTCGCGCTGCTCGCCGTCATCTCCAGTTTCTTCCGCTTTCAACGGATGGCCCGGGGCGTACATCCGGGAGAGGCGGAGGAGGTTGACCCTTCGAATACCCTACTGCTGGGCATTCTTCACCGCCTGGGCAGCATGCATCGCGAACCGGCCCCGTTCATCGTCCTGCTTATGCGGGTTGCGCAGACCGACGAGTGGGTGGCCGAGCGGGGAGGCGACTTCGCCCCCCTGCTACACGACGCCGTGCTTCGGCGGGTCCGCAGCCGACTGCGCGCTACCGATTTCGTGGTGCCGCTCGATGGCGGACGCGTCGCCGCCATCCTCGACACCCCGCTCTACAATGCCCCGGCTATTGTCCAGCGGCTCCAGTTGGCTATTGCCTCCGAACCCCTGCGGGGGGAGGGTGGCTGGTCGGTGCGCGCCACGCTGTGCGTAGGCGTGGCCGACTATCCCGGATCCGGCGCGCGCACCCAGCAGATCTATGACCAGGCTGGGGAATACCTCGCCGAAGCCCTTGCCGGAGCGGGATTCCGCTCCGGAGAAATTCCTCCGGTCCCGCAGGATGATGGCGAACTGGACCCCCGCCAGAAGGCCGTGATCGACGAACTGACAGGGCTGATGCGCCCCGACCGGCTCGACTCCGCAGTCCAGAAGTATGTGGCGCGGTTCCGCAAGGACGATAAGCCTGTTTCCATGCTCTACCTCGATGTCGACCACCTCCAGAGCTACAACGACCATTATGGCCCACCGGGCGGAGACGCCATTCTGAGGGCGCTGGGCAAGCTGCTCGAAATCCACGTGCGCATGGACGATCTCGTGGGCCGCTACGATGGGGAGGAGTTTCTTATCGTTATGCCCGGCGGTCCCGAGCAGGCCGCCCAGCTCGGTCGAAGGCTGATCCAGCTTGTTCGACAGACGCCGATCCGCATGGGTACCGCCCAGCTCAAAGTGACGGTGAGCATCGGCATCGCCAGTTTTCCCGACCACGGCACGCTTCCCCGCGAGCTGTTCGAAGCCGCCTCCGCAGCGCTCTACCAAGCTAAGAGTCGCGGGCGCGGCATCTGCGCGGTGTACGACGCATCGCTTCCCAGGATGAACCCCCAGGCCCGAACGGCCGATACCCTCTAACGCTAATCCTGTAGTTCCGCCATGCATAACGATTCCCGCACTCTTCTCCTTGGGGTGAACATCGACCATGTCGCCACCCTCCGCCAGGTTCGCCTGGCTCGCTATCCCGACCCGGTCGAGGCCGCGTTTCTCTGCCGCGAGGCCGGGGCCGACAGCATCACCGTCCACCTCCGCGAGGACCGCCGCCATATTCAAGATAGCGATGTCTACCGCCTGAACCTTGAGATGGCAAACTATCCCGAGATCGTCCGCATCGCCGTCGAAGTCCGCCCCGAAGAGGTATGCCTTGTTCCTGAGAAACGCGCTGAACTCACCACCGAAGGCGGCCTCGACGTGCTCGCCCATCGGGCCGAGCTGGCGCCCACCCTCCGCAGCCTCGACGATGCCGGCATTGTGGTTAGTCTCTTCATCGATCCCGATCCTGCCCAGATCCGGGCCGCCGCCGAGCTGGGAAGTCCATTCATCGAGCTGCACACCGGGACTTTCTGCGACGCGGAGGATCCCGCCGAGGCCGAGATGGAACTCCGTCGCCTCGTCGAGGGAGCCGCGTTGGCCCACTCCCTGGGGCTGAAGGTGAATGCCGGCCACGGCATCCACCTCGGCAACATCGACTCCATTCTCCGCATTCCCCACCTCCAGGTGCTCAATATCGGCCACAGCATCGTCAGCCGCGCCGTCATGGTCGGGATGGGCGCGGCAGTACACGAAATGAAGCATGCGATGGCTGGCTACTAAAGGATGCTTCGGACCGTTGCGTGAAGTTCCTTTGTCGCTAACTTTGCTCGCTAACTTTGTCTCCGTCCCGATCGTTGTCCCGATCCTCGTCAACTCCCCTTCCTCCTGAACGTGACCTCCGGTAGTTTCGCTGCGCTCCGACAGCCGAGAGATTTGGCCTGGGATTTCGACAAAGTGAGCGACAAAGCTAGCGACAAAGGCCCCCCTTTCCCGTAAACGTGACCTTCGGTGGTCTCCGCTACGCTCCGGCAGCCGTGAACTCCATCGAAAACGTTCACCGTGCGCGATGCCCAGCCCCCGCAGCAATGAAAAACGTTGAGAAACCGCTTGCGGCGGCACCCGCATTCTGAACAGAATAAGCCCAAGTAGGTCGCCGCGCCGATGCTGGGGGGGCGAACACGGTGTGAAAGCCAATCGAAGCCAATAGGACACCGAAGCCGTGTACTATGTGGTAGGCGAAGAGGAGAGCATCGTTGTGGTCAGAAACGGCGACATCGTGTATGTCCAGTTGGTGCAGGACAAACTCGATGGCGGGCTGGAGATTATGAACAGGCTTTAACAAGCCGGGTACACGGTACCCACGGGGGCGCGCGGACGCACCCCTGCGGTCTGGAGACCTGCAACGTTCGATTGCTGACAGTGAAAAAGCTAAAAACAATAGTACACAAGCTTAAATGGCTTATTGCCATACTCTTGATCGCTTCGGGGCCCATAACAGCCTACGTCTGGCATTATCGTCTTGCACCATTGCGGAATCTCGCAGACGTGAAGTGGAAGCGTGCCCACTCCGAATCAGGGAAGTGGACTGAAGAGCAAGCCAAATACAGGAGGACAAATAGTTCGCCTGACCTGTTTTTCTTCAATGACACTATTGGCTATTATGGCAACGAGGAGTGGGTTCATTGGTTGATGAACAATGTAGAATCAAAGGCTGGGTTCAGAGTCTGCGGTTGTACTGAGGAAGTTTTGGCACACATGACAAACCATAGTTTCACTAATTTTTCTATGTGGAGTGATTGGTATGAGAAAAACAAATCCCTTAGCCAGGAGCAATGGATCAAAGACGGATTTGCACATTACGGTGCCGCTGTCAGCATCCCCCCAGAAACAAATGACGTGGAACCGCTTTTGTTGATACTTGGCAACAGTGACACCAACGCTAACTTAAGGATTCCCAGTTCGGTGCGTTACAATGCTTTCCGCTGGCTGAGGGATTCTAACTTTGAACCCGTAAACTATCTGCTATCACACTCCAATATAAACGTTTCAGGACAACTCGCGCGGGGGGTAAAGAAATATTCTGATTGGTACCATGCTTTCCCCAGGCGAGGGGCTCAAGGGGTTCTCTTTGATGCAGACAAAAAGGCAGGGAAGGACCTCGATGAGGCACCAATCATAACAACCGTTCAAATTAAAATGTTTGCAAATGCCCTTATCATTGGATGTCCTGCAATTGGATTGATGTTGTTGTTTTATCGTAACAAGAATAGCGAACTTATTCATACGTGAGGCCATCGAGCGCGGGCTCGCCGACAGCGCAGGCCGTACGAAAAGCGTGCGGAGGTCCGCGTGAAGTACGGTCTGCCGACGGAGTGGGGTGGTAGAGGTGGGCGTGAGGGTTATGGGGAAGTCTTCCCGTCCACCGAAGCAAGCTCGGTGGGGCGGTTTCGAGACTGGGATTGGACAAACGAATCTTGGACCGTATCGCATCCAATCTTTGTCCCGATCGTTGTCCAAATCCTCGTCAACTCCCCTTCCTCCTGATCGTGACCTTCGGTGGTCTCCGCTACGCTCCGGCAGCCGTGAACTCCATCGAAAAGGTTCACCGTGCGCGATTCCCAGCCCCCGCAGCAGTGAAAACCCTTGAGAAACCGCTTGCGGCGGCACCCGCATTCTGAACAAAATAGCCCCATCCCCTGTCCTCCTCGCACCGCCCGCCCGTGTATTTCGGACATCGAAGCGTAGAATACAACTGTTAGCCAACGATAACGACAGATTCTGCTGTTGTTCTCTTCGATGAAGTATGCTGCATTCCGGAATCAAAAAGAAGAGATTATCATGCCAGCCATAAAACCGGTTTCTGAACTCAGGAACTACAACACCGTCTTACGCGAAGTTACGGTGGACACGCCGGTGTTTCTAACCAAGAACGGGCACGGGCGCTTTGCCATTGTTGACATTCGCGCATACGAACGGCTCCACACCGAACTGGAGCTCATGTCGGCCTTGGCCGAGGGGGAAGAGTCCGCGCGGAAATGCGGATGGGCCTCGATGGACTCCGCGATGAAGAAGCTCGGAGTCTAGCCATGTTCAACGTGCGGTTCACACCGCGGGCGGTTGCTGATATGGAGGAGATCAAGCGGTACATTTCAGACGACCTGTGCAACCCGCAAACCGCAGCGGATCTTGTCGCGCTTGTCTTTGAGAAGGTTCGCGCGCTTGTCTCTATGCCGCAGACAGGCGCGCGCCTGAGAACCGACATTTCCGTGCTGAAGGGCTACCGGTTCATCCAGTGCAAGAACCACCTCGTTTTCTGCCGCATAGAGGGAACACGTGTCTCTGTCATCCGTCTCTTGTATGCGAGAAGAGACTATCTGGGGTTGCTTGAACCGGACAAGAAAGGCGACGATAACGGCTAACCAGCCCACCCATTGAACGGGATACCGTGGATGGTGCGCAACGTTCGGCACAATGAGTTTACGGGAACGCTAAACGTGGGGGCGCTAATCGTAGGG
>CBFGVE010000005.1:0-21255 GCA_965651915.1 uncultured bacterium | reverse complement strand
AACTTCGAGAGGAAGGAAAGGACAGGCTGGGACATGCTCAGCAGGAAGGCACCGCCCTGCTGGACCCAGTTGAACTCCTTGAGGGGGTTGTAGTTCCAGTCCTGGCTGAGCTTCAGCAGCAGGTCGTTCAGGCGTTCGGCGTAGCGGGGATAGGCGTTCACGAAGGCCATGAAGCGCTGGTGGAAGAAGATGCCGGCCAGGTAGCACACCCCGAAGACCAGCAGCAGCACCACGAAGACTGCGATGCCGGTGGGAATGCGCCGGCGGGTCATCACGTTCACCACCGGGCCCAGGATGTAGGACAGCAGCCAGGCGATCACCAGGGGAATGAACACCGACTGGGCCACCTGGAGAACCATCCCGATGGCGATGATCGTCAGGATGGCCAGCAGCGAGGCAGTGATCTTGTTCTGGTCGAAGGAGATCATGGGGTGGTCCCCTTCTACCCGACTGCCCCATCAATGTCATCACTATTCCGGGCGGGTCAGCGAAATGCCGCGTAATAGCTTGGTTCGACGGTAGTTCCAGTTTTTCGTTTGACCAAACGGGTAAAACGCTTGAATTCTGTTGGCAGTTTTCCTCGGATCCGGTACATTCTCCAGTAGCCCGGTTTCTAGCCAGGCCGATATTATGCTTCCAGGCTAGCCATGAAAATCAGTAGCAAACTGTTGGCGGTGGCCGCTGCGGTTGCGCTGGGGTCCTCCCCGGCGCGAGCCGAGATTCTCGCCCCGCTGCATATCTACGTCAGCCAGCCCTTGACCGACGAATTCGGCCAGGTGCTGGAGGGCTCTGCCCTGGTCCCGGGCGCGCTGGTGCAGGTCTACCTCAGCCTGGATGGCGGGATGGCCGCGCCCGGCGAGGAAGGCGAGGCCCAGGCCAACCACGAGCTGATCTACACTTCGGCCATCGGCCATGCCCAGCCGGAGGACGACCCTCAGCCCGGCCGGTTTTTCCTCAGTCTGCCCCGCAGCCTGGAGGCGCACTACAATGGTGCCACCTTGTTCGTCCGCGTGTTCAACACCAGCGCGCTGGAAACGGCGTCGTTCTATGGAGATTCCGCTCCCTTCGTGGTCAGCTTAAGCGTTTCCTTCGTCGAGGCCGTCCTGTCCCGAATCGACCAGCCCTTCCGCCTTTCCGACGGCGACGGCGATGGTCTCGTCCTCTCGTGGGAGATGAGCTACGGAAGCAGTGACGGGCTATCGGACAGCGACGGAAACGGCATGAGCGACAACGACGAGCACCTCGCCGGCACCGACCCCACCGATCCCGATTCCATCCTCAAGCTCTCCCGCATCGAGCCGCAGGGCAGCGATGCCACGCTACGCTGGGCCTCCGTGCCCGGCCGCCGCTACCAGGTCGAGGCGCTGTCCGGCGAAGGCGGGGCCTACGCGCCGCTGGGCCCGGTGGTCGAGGCGGTGGCGGAGGAGAGCGCGCTCACCCTGCCCGGCGCCCTGCTCGAAGGGCTGTCCTTCTTCCGCGTCGCCGTGCTGGTGGAGGAGACGCCATGAACGCTCGCCGTGCATCCCGCATCGCCCTGGTCGCCGCCGCGCTTGCCTTGGCCCCGGGATTGGCCCGGGCTGCTTCGGGCATTTTTCAGACCTACATCGTGATCGACCGGGGATCGGGAAATGAGTTCTTCGCGGGCGGTATAAACTCGGACGGGGCGCAGACCTTCCATACCCGGGTCTATGGCACTTTCGCGGAGAACGCAACGTTCGTACTCAAAGGGGGAGAGGTCAAGACGTTCAAAAATGGAATCTCGGACGTATTCGGAGCCCGGCTCTACTACACGGTATACAAGGATGGGAACCGGCCCGGGACCCCTACCTTTACCGAGGTGAATCTTCCCTTCGACGCCAACTTGGGCAACGGCGATCAGCGCTGGAAAACGGAAGGCCTCAGCGTCAACTTGCTCGAATCGACCGCCTACGATGGCACCTACGTGATTGAAGTCTATTGGAGGGCACTGTCCTCCGATGGCGATCACTATGACTCGAACTCGGGAAACAATTATACTGCCACCTACACGGTCAACGATGACGACACGACCGCTCCCGAAGTCGTGACTGGCATGAGCTGGTCGACCACCCCAGGCACGATCACCGATGCGCAGATTGTCTCGGGCGGATGGACCCTGAGCGGCGAAATCCAGGATTCGGGCAGCGGGGTCAACAACAACGGAAGCACGACAACAGGCAACGACATCTCGCCCAACTTCGACTTGCTTAACAACGCCGATACCCAGCTCATTACCGATCGCGTATTCCCCACCAAGCCGGGCGATGGCTCGGCCTCGGGCTCCCCGGGAACCCTCGAGGACAGCAGCGTGCCCGCGATTGGTTCCAACGTCGATCTCGGCACCTACAAGGTGCGGGTGAGCGCTGCCGACAACGACGAGGACCGGACCGACGACCGCTCGCTAGTGGTCGACCAGCAGGTGCTGACGTTTTCGGTGACCGACGACGACACCACTGCGCCGACGCTGGGCACCGCGATCAGCAGCGACCGGGCGATGGATTTCCGGATCAACGACGTCAGCCAGTACACCTCGGGCACCGGCACCAACGCGGTTTTCACCGTGACCGATGCCCAGCTCTCGGCGGTAAGCGGCGGCAACACCATGCGTTTCGTGTTCAATACCTACGATGCCGAGAGCGGTATCACCCGGGCTTCCTCGGGGGTCACCAACGAGCTGATGAACTTCGACGTGGGCGACCTCGTGGATGCCCAGAACATCATTGGCACCTATTCCTCCTCGCTCAGCAGCAACAACACGACCGGCGCGCTGTCCTTGTCGATTTTCGAGCACAACGTTGCGTTTAGCTCGGCCGAAATCCGCGACCTGTTGTCGGCCGGCGGATCGGGCAACACCATCCAGGTTTCGGTGCCCAACGCCGACCAGGACCGGGGCCTGACCGATGTGGAGACGCTGGTGGACGCGAAAGCGGGAACGCTGGTGGTGGAGGACGACGACCCCGACGGGCCGGTCGCCAGCATTGTCTACATCGGCACCGACTACACCTTCGGCGCGAGTTCGCCCGCTTTCGTGACCGATGCGCAGTTCGAAGGGGGCCTGCTCGAAATCGCCTTCCGCATCGAAGACGAGTCCGGCGTGTTCGTGTCCGATGGCACCCAGAACATCGGATCGGAAAGCGGAAACGTCTATGTGAACTACGACCTCATGCAGCCGGACGAGACGGTCGACCTCAACATGAACATCGTCCCCAATCCGGACTCCAACATCATCGACGGCACGACCGGCGCGGGCGGCGTGGCCAACGGCGCCACCAACATCATCGTGATCGCCCGGACCTCGTTCGACGTGTCCTACGACGACAACGACGTGGGCGTGTGGCGGCTCGCCGTCAGCACCCAGGACCACGATTCCGACCAGGGAACTTTCACCCTCGGCGGCGATGCCGTGCAGTACGACCGGGCGGTGACCACCAACCAGCTCGTCAATTTCACTATCGTGGACGACGACACGACGGCCCCCACCACGCCGGGCGACCTTGCCGTAGTGCAGACGGCCTGGACCAACGTCAACAGCTTCACCCTGAACTGGACGGCCTCCACCGATCCCGACGACACGCTTACCGAGGTCAGCTCCGGAATCCACCGCTACCGGGCGGCCTTCACCGACACCACCGACCCCGAGGACTTCGAGGCGGAGTCCGCCGACGGCAGCACCTTGACGCTGAACGTCGCAGCCCCGTCGCAGGGAACCCACACCGTCTACCTCTACGCGGTGGATGCCGACAACGACCGGGCCGGCGACCGCGAGAAGAGCGCCAACGCCAGTACGGTCATCCGCTACGACGCAACCCCGCCCACGAATCCTTCCGGGGTGAGCCACGACTTCACCGGGCTGGACGACACCTCGGAAGTGGAGCTGTCGTGGACGACGGTTTCGACCAGCGCCGATGGCTACTCCGACTGGGCCGGCTACCGCATCCACTACTCGATCGACGGCAGCGATCCCACAACCAGCTCGCCCTTCTTCGACTCCGGCGACTACGCCGCTCTAGGGAACATCGCCACCGACACCATCGTGCTTACCGACCTCCAGTTCGGCGAGGCCTACAAGTTCCTCGTTGTCGGTACCGATGCGGCAGGCAATGCCTCGGGTGGCGAGATCGAGGCCGTCCAGCTCGAGCTTTTCGCGTTCACTTCGGGGACGGTCAATTCCAGCAAGCGCCCGGTGCTGAACTGGAACGACGATACCCGCGAGTACACCGTTATATACTACGACTCCCAGAATTTCAGCGACTCCATCGCCTCGGTCTGGACCAACCTGGCCTCCGTCACCGATGACACCCTGACCGATTCCGGGCAGGGCGCGGGCAATTGGGGCACCGCTTCGACTGCCCCGGAGAATCTTCCCGCCTCCGTCATGAGGTTCTACCGGCTCGCCCGACCTGGCCATTGGGAGCCCTCGAACGAGATTCGCTACGCCAGCGAAGACGTATATGTGTTCAAGAACATCGACCTGCGCACCGGCCAGAACTGGGTCTCGCTGCCCGGCATTCCCGACGACGCCACCGTAGCGGGCACCTTCGGCACCACGGGCTGGCCTGTGAACTCCGCCATTTCCTGGTTCGGTCGCGGCAGCAGCCCCTCTGCAACCAATACCGTCGTCTTCAACGGTTCGAACTGGGCCTTTACCGTTGGCGGCTCCGGCAACGCCGACAGCTCCGCGATTCCGCACCGCCAGGGCTGCATGATCCAGCTCCCTCCCAGCACAAGCTTCATGATGCCCTTCGTGGGCCGGGTGCCCAAGCAGACCCATGCCGAGACCCTGGAGGCCAATCCCAGCGGCAGCACCCACGACTTCAACCTGCTTTCGGTCAAACTTCCGCGCCGCTTCCATCCCTCGGAGCTGGGCCTGCTCGAAGCCGGCTTCCAGGGCGGAGGCAACTACACCACGTCTGACCGCCTTTACAAATACGACCGGGCGAACCAGCGCGTACCCGCCACCATCTACTACCGCACGACCGACCAGACCTGGCGCTTCGCCGACAACACGCTGGTCCCCGCCGGCTACTTCTCTCCCGACGACGGCATTGTCGTTCGCTCCCGCATGTCCAACAGCGACTACGAGTGGACCAACATCCTGCCCTACACGCCGCCTACCAAGCTGATCGACCCCTAGCCGCATTCTCACATTTTCAAATGCTACAGGCTTGTGCGGGCGCGGAGGGCGCCGCTTTGGTTGGTGCCCGAAGTAAGTTGGAGGCGTCGTGCCGCTCCGAGAGCCGGTCCGGTCTATGCGGGCGGGCTTGGACGCTGCTACAATCCGGGTGCTATATCGATTCCCATCGCCATTGTGGCCTGGGGCCTTGGGTGTGGCATGTGATCTGCTCCCTTGTGCGTTTTCCGACAAAAAACCCGAGGGCGACCGTGAGCAAACCAACCAAGCCGACCCGTCCAACTAGTGAATCGCCCCGGGTTCATCACCGGCCTGGTATCGACGAGCCCATCCACATTCTGCTGGTTGAGGACGAGCCAATATTTGGGCAGCTCGTCTGCCATATGCTGGGCAAAAACTCCCATCCCCGTTTCAGTTGGAAGCTCGTCGTGAGCCTGGCGGCTGGCCTCGAGAGCTTGGCCGCGGAAGGGTTCGATGTGGTGCTGCTCGACCTGACGCTTCCCGATAGCGCGGGCCTGGCCACCCTGCACGCGATCCGGCGCGCTGCACCCGAGGTGCCGGTTGTCGTGTTCACCGGCTACGACAACGACGAATGGGCGGTGCAGGCCCTTCAGGCGGGCGCACAGGACTATCTGCTGAAGAGTGCCCACGACGAAATTTTGATCCGCTCCATTTTCTACGCGATCGAGCGCTGCCGCTCCCAGAACGCCCTGCTAGAATCGCAGCGGTCGCTTCAGAATGCTCAGCTCCAGCTCATGCAGGCCGATAAGCTGGAAACCCTGGGCCGCCTGGCGGCGGGCGTGGCGCATGAGGTGAAGAACCCGCTGGGCATCATCCGGATGGGCATCGATTTCATCGAGCGCCGGCTCTCCGGGGAGTCCGAAGAGGAGCGGTCCATCCTGCGGGACATGAACGAGGCCGCGCGCCGCGCGATGTCCATCATCAACGAGGTCCTGGACTTCTCCGCCCCGGGCGACGTCCAGCTTCTGTCCGAGGATCTCAACGAGCTGCTGGAACAGTCGGTCCGCCTGGTCCAGCATCTGGCCGACCCCGAGGGAATCGAAGTCCACTTGCAGCTTTCCAGGTCCCTGCCTCCGGTATGCATCGACCGCCGGAAAATTCAGCAGGTACTGCTGAACCTCATGGAGAATGCCATCCAGGCGATGCCCGGCGGAGGGCAGCTCACGCTGCGAACCTCCAGCAAGGTGCTGGACAAGGTGGGCGATGGGGTGGGGCGCCGTCAGGCCGACCAGTTCCGCCCCGGACAACCCGTGGTCGTCGTCGAGGTCCTCGATACCGGCACGGGAATTTCCGAGGAAATCGCGGCTAAGGTATTCGACCCCTTTTTCACCACGAAACCCACCGGCCAGGGTTCTGGGCTTGGCCTTTCCATTTCGCAGAATATAATGGGGATGCACCACGGGCGAATTCAGATCGAGAATCGCGGGGATGCGCGGGGCGCCCGGGCCCGGCTTGTCTTCGCCGCCCAGCAAGGAGGAGCATGCACCTGAACCTGTTCAAGTCGATACGTAGGAAGCCTTCTGCCGAGGTCGGTGCGGAGCGCCGTCCTGTCCGGGTGCTGATGGTCGACGATGAGCCTTCCCTCACCCGGTTGACCAAGCTCAACCTCGAAGAAACCGGTCGCTACGAGGTGCGGGTAGTGAATAAGGCCCGCGAGGCCCTGGCCGCCGCCCGTGAATTCCATCCCGACATTGTGCTTCTCGACATCATGATGCCCGACGGCAATGGCGGGGATCTCGCGGCCGACATGCGCGAGGACGCCCAGCTTAAAGACCTGCCGGTGGTGTTTCTCACCGCTGCGGTCAAGCGGTCCGAGCTGGGCTCGTGCCAGGGCAGGATCGGCGGGCGGACCTATCTGGCCAAGCCGGTCAGCACCGAGGAGTTGACGGCGTGCATCGACAAGGTTCTCGCCTCCGGAGGCTCCGGAGCTACCCTAGGCTGAGGGGGACACTTCGTCGCCAGCCTTAACCGCCTACACTTAATCGACTCGACTGGGGCGGCTGTATTTCCTGCATTCTGCTGACGGATAGTGGCGGAGCTGGCAACAGCCGGGCGAGAAGCCCAGTCGACGCTGCGCGCCGTTTATCCGTCAGCAGAGAGACGGAACTACAAACACCCGGCTCACTGGGGGCTCTGCTCCGTGAAGACTATGCCCGGGCATGCGGTTCGCCCTACCGATCCGCCCCGGCTCATCCGAAGCGTACGCATCCCAATCCCCGCTTGCCTCCCTGCCGCCAACAGGCTTTAATCCGCCCCCATGGATTGGAAGCGCTTTTTTGATAGCATAGGCCTCAACGGCACCCACTGGCAGTGGCGCGTCATGCGCTGGCAGCGGAGCTGGGAACGGCTGCTGGAGCGCGCAAGGCTCAAGAAGCCTATCATTAGCGACCGGCATAAGTTCTGCGAGCGCTGCGGCGCCCTACTCGAGCGCGCCGATCGCGAGTGCGTCCGTTGTGGCGCCCGCGCCCCCAGCTACCATGTCCAGGCTGCCCGGCGGCGGATGGCCGCCCTGCTTCCCGCCAATCCAGCAACCTTTTTCCTCGCTATGGCCTTTGTTCTCATTGCGCTGCTCGGCCTCGCCCCCGGGGTGCGCCGCGCGGTCGAGGCGGCGGGCATGTGGCACAGCGCCTACGCGGTTGGTGATGGCCAGTGGTGGCGGGCGCTATCCTATGCCTGGCTGCACGGCGGGCTCATGCACCTGCTCTTCAATACCATCGCCCTGGTTCAGGTCGGTGGAATCCTCGAACGGGCGGTGGGGAGCGCCCGCTATTTCGTGGTGTTCACTCTCACTGCCCTTTCCGCCGCGCTGCTGTTCTACCTGGTGGGTGGCGTGTCGATGGTCGGTGCGTCAGGAAGTCTGTTCGGGCTGATCGGCCTTGGCCTGGCCCACGCCCACTTCTACGGAGGGGCGGCGGGTCGCGAAATGCGGAATTTCTTTCTGCAATGGGCCGTCTACGGCATCCTGTTCGGCGTGTTCGCCAGCATGGGGGGAGGAATGCGCATCGCCAACTCGGCCCATATCGGGGGGTTCGTGCTGGGGCTCGCGCTGGGCTGGCTGGTCGAGCGCGACCTGCGCCGGCCCGAACGCTGGGCGCGCGCCTGGCGTTTCCTGGCCTTTGCCTGCCTGGCCCTGAACCTGGTAGCCATTGGATTCGCCGCCAGGCTGGCCATCCTATTGCTCCCGCAGCCGTATTGAGAAGCTTGTTCCTAGCCCTGCTGGCGCCCTGACTGGGCGTAGCGACCGCCGTGCGGCTGGCTCATCCACTGCCAGGCGGTGCGGATCGACTCGGTCACGTCCTTGTACTCCGCCTCCCAGCCCAATAGCTGCTTAGCGAAGCTGGGGTCGGCCACGAGCTGGGGAGGGTCGCCCGCCCGGCGCTCTCCGTAGACCACCGGAATTTTGCGCCCCGCAACCGCCTCGCACTTGTCGATGATTTCCTTCACCGACACCCCGGTTCCTGTCCCGAGGTTGCAGGCGAAGCTCTGCTTCTCGGACTCGAGGTGTTTCATGGCGAGCACGTGGGCTCGGGCGAGGTCGAGGATGTGGATGTAGTCGCGGATGCAGGTGCCGTCGGGCGTGGGGTAGTCGGTGCCGAAAACGGTGACATCCTTCTCCTCGCCGGTGAGGGTCATCAGCACGCGGGGAATCAAATGCGTCTCGGGCTTGTGGTCTTCGCCGATCTTCGCGTCCGGCGACGCCCCGCAGGCGTTGAAGTAGCGCAGGCGGGCGCTCTTGATCCCGTAGGCGTGGTCGCAGTCGATCAGCACCTTCTCCAGCATCAGTTTACTCATGCCGTAGGGATTGATGGGATTCTGAGGATGCTGCTCGGTGAGCGGAATGAACTGGGGGTTGCCGTAGGTCGCGCAGGTGGAGCTGAAGATGAAATTGCGGCAGTCGTGCTTGCGCATCGCCCGCAGCAGCGTCAGCGGGGCGGCCGTGTTGTTGCCGTAGTACTTCACCGGCTCGGTGACCGACTCGCCCACATAGGCGTAGGCGGCGAAGTGGATCACCGCGCCGATATCGTGGTCGCGGAAGATGCCTTCGACGGTCGCCTCGTCGCCGAGATCGCCGACGACCAGCCTGACCGTGTCGTTCACGATGGCTTCGCGGTGGCCGAAAACGAGGTTGTCCAGCACCACCAGGTCGTAGCCCTGGTCGGCCATCATGCGCACGGTGTGGGAACCAATGTAGCCGGCGCCGCCGGTGACGAGAACGGTCTTGGACATGGGATACCTTTCGCTTCGTTGGCTGAAAAGAGGCTACACGCTAGCAAACGCCAGCTCGGCGAACCAGAAAAAATGCCGGGACGAGAGGGGTATCCCTGTTCGATTCCTGCGCGGGCGCTGGACTTTTCCCGAACAGGGGGGATAGTCGGTCCATGAACGAACCCGCCCGCCCTCTCAACCGCCTCGCCGCCGAGTCCAGCGCCTATCTCCGCCAGCATGCCACCAACCCGGTGGACTGGTATCCGTGGGGCGGCGAGGCGCTGGAACGCGCCCGCCGCGAAGACAAGCCCATCTTCCTCTCCATCGGCTACTCCGCCTGCCACTGGTGCCACGTCATGGAGCACGAGTCCTTCGAGGACCCCGCCGTGGCCGGCTACCTGAACGAGCATTTCGTCGCCATCAAGGTCGACCGGGAGGAGCGTCCCGACCTCGACGACCTCTACATGACGGCCGTACAGATGCTCACCGGCCGTGGCGGTTGGCCCATGTCGGTTTTCCTTACCCCCGACCTAAAGCCTTTTTTTGGCGGCACCTACTTCCCTCCCGAATCGCGGCATGGCCTGATCGGCTTCGGCGAGCTGCTGCGCCGCTTGCGCGACGTCTGGGGCCGGCAGCGGCATGAGATCGACCGCAGCGCCGCCGAGATCGCCTCGTCGGTATCCAAGTATGTCGCGACCCTTCCCGAGCCCTCGCGCCTGCGGAAGTCGCCGCTCGAACATGCGGCGGCCCAGCTTGAGCGCAGCTTTGATCCCGCCTACGGCGGCTTTGGGGCCGCGCCAAAGTTTCCTCCCTCGGCGGCGATATCGCTGCTGCTCCGTCTGGGCTTTCGCCTTCAGCGCCCGCCCCTGCGCCACATGGCCCTCTTCACCCTCGGGCGCATGGCCGCCGGAGGCATGCGCGACCACCTCGGCGGCGGCTTCCACCGCTACTCGGTTGACGAGCAGTGGCGGGTGCCCCACTTCGAGAAGATGCTCTACGACCAGGCCCTGATCGCGCCCGCCTATCTCGACGCCTTCCAGGCGACCGATGACCCGCTCTATGCCGACGCCGCCCGCAGCATTTTCAGCTATGTGCTGCGCGACCTCCAGGACCCCGCCGGCGGGTTCTACGCCTCCGAGGATGCCGACAGCGAAGGTGGCGAGGGTTACTTTTACACTTGGACGCCGGAGGAGGTTGCCGAAGCCCTGGGCGCTCCCGCCGCGGAGCGCTTCTGCCCGGCCTACGGCGTCCGGTCTGGCGGCGACCACGAAGGGCGCTCCGTCCTCCATTGGCCCCTCGAACCGGGAGCAATGGCCCAGTTGCCCGGGGCGGACCAGCCAGGCCTGGAAACCCAGCTTTCCGAATCCTGCAAAAGCCTGCTCGCTGTCCGCTCCGCACGGTCGAAGCCCGCGCGCGACGAGAAAATCATCACCGCATGGAACGGGCTCATGATCGCCGCGCTCGCCCAGGGTTCCTTCGTGCTCGACGAGCCCGCCTACCTGTGCGCGGCCGAGAAGGCGGCTGAAGCGTTGTGGCGGACCTTCGGCGAGACTGGGATTCTTTACCGGCTACGCTATGGAGGCCATCACAGCCAGCCCGGCTTCCTCGACGACTATGCCTTCTTGCTGCATGGCTTTGTCGAGCTGGCCATGGCAGGCGCGCCGCTGCACTGGGTCGACCGTTCCCAGGCGCTCGCCGCCGCCATGCTCGAGCGCTTCGCAGGAGCGGAGGGGGAGCCGTTCCGCTATACCGTTGCCGACGATCCTCAGCTCATTGCCCGCGCGTACCCCCGGCAGGACGGAGCCGAGCCCTCGGGCAACTCCATCGCCGCGCTCGCCTTGCACCGCCTCGGTCGGCTGACCGGGAGCGAGGAGCTGATGAACCGCGCTGTACGCCTGGCCGAATCGGTATTCTCCGTCGCCGAGAAGTCGCCCCGCGCCGCGCTCGCGCTACTCGCCGCAGTGGAGGAGATGCTCCACCCCGGCCCCGAAATCGTCCTCGTCGGTCCGGCGGACGGCACCCGCGTGGCCGCGCTCAGGGACGTGCTGCGCCGAACCTATCTCCCCGGCTCGGTCCGGCTGCTTCCGGCTTCAGTCGAGGATAGCGATTCGCCCCTGCTACAGGGCCGCGACCCCGGTATGGCCTACGTCTGCCAGGGACAAAGCTGCGCCAAGCCCACCGCCGACCCGCAGGAGTTGCGCGAAACGCTAAAAAAACGCTCACATGTTAAGACGTGACCCCGCCGGGCTCCAGGCGTCCGCAAAATACTCGGAAAGACCGCGCCCCAGCGATCCCGGAGGGATCGGATAGAGTAGCCCGGGTGCTCCGCACCCGGGGATCCGCGTAATAAAAAAGGAATGGACCGACCGTAGCGCGAAAGATCAGGGGTAGATGCGGCCCATGAGGCGGGGGAAGGGGATGGTCTCCCGGATGTGCTTCAGCCCGCAGATCCAGGCGATGGTTCGTTCGATGCCGAGTCCGAAACCGCCATGGGGCACCGAGCCGTAGCGGCGGAGGTCGAGGAACCATTCGTAGGGCGCGGGGTCGAGACCTTCCTCGGCCATGCGGGCCGCAAGGGCGTCGAGATCGTCCTCCCGCTGGCTGCCGCCGATGATTTCGCCGTAGCCCTCCGGCGCGAGCACGTCGAGGTTGAGCACGGTGCGCGGGTCGCTGGGCGAGCGCTTCATGTAGAAGGCCTTGGCCTCGCGCGGGTACTCGGTGACGATCAGCGGTTTTTCGTAGCGACGGCTCAGGATGGTCTCCTCCGCTCCGCCGAGGTCCTTGCCCCACTCGAAATCGCGGGCCTGTCGCATGTGCAGCGGCCGGTTCTCCAGGCTGGCTTCGGTGTCGCGGATCTGCTCGCGCAGGTCGGCGATCTGGCGGGCGAGCTGGTCCTGCTTCCAGACCTTGGAAGTTTTCGCGTGCTCGCTCTCCAGGGATTGGAACTGCTGCTGGAGGGTGGCGAGGAGGGCGGCCTCGTCCTCCTGCTCCCGCTGGAGGGTGGCCTGCACGTCGTCGGAGCGCAGGATCTCGACTGCTTCCGAGTAGGTGATGCGGGGAAAGGGTGGCGCGATCTTTTCGAGCGGGGTGGTGTCGCGGCCGAGCAGCGCCAGCTCGGGGCGGTTGGCGGCCAGCGCGGCGGCTACGAGGTGGCTGATGAAGTCCTGGGCCAGCAGCACGAGGTCGGGCAGCTCGTAGTAGGCGGCCTCCGGCTCGATCATCCAAAACTCGGTGAGGTGCCGCCGGGTTTTCGACTTCTCGGCGCGGAAGGTGGGGCCGAAGCAGTAAACCTTTCCCAGCGCCATCGCCGCCGCTTCGAGGTAGAGCTGACCGGTCTGGGCGAGGTAGACCTCGTCTCCGAAGAAATCCACCGGGAAGAGGGTGCCGGCCCCCTCGGCCGCGCCGGGGGTTAGAATAGGTGTGTCGATCAGGGTGAAGTCCCGCTGGTTGAAGAAGTCGCGGGCGGCGTTCACCAGGGTGTGGCGGATTTTGAGGATGGCGGCCTGGCGGGGCGAGCGGAGCCATAGGTGGCGGTGCTGCATGAGAAAATCGGTGCCGTGGGCCTTGCGGGTGATGGGGTAGCCCTCGCGGCCCTGGACGAGGCGCAGGGATGCTACGGCCACCTCGACGCCGCCGGGGGCGCGCTCGTCGATCCGCGGGACGCCCCCGATCTCCAGCGAGCATTCCTGCTGGAGCGAAGCGCAAGCCGAGAAGGCATCGGCCTGCGCGGCCTCCACGACGCACTGGCAGATGCCGCTGCCATCGCGAACCTGAAGGAAAACGACCTTCCCACCGCTACGCTGCGCGGCCAGCCAGCCCCTGATGGTCACCGACGACCCGGCATGCTGGGAAAGGAGGGATATGGATACGGTTCCAGTCATAAAGTGCACTCCAACAAAACCTTAAAAAATACTGCAAGCCTATAAACCGATGCTAAACATCGTTTAAATGTTGCACAGCATGTGGTTATGGCTAAAATGAGCCCGAAATTGCCCCTTGCAGCCGCTTTTTGGGGGCAAAAATCGACTGCAAGCACTCCTTAACCGAAAAGGGCCGACATGCCAAGACCGACGCTCTACCTTGTCGAGGGCTACACCTACCACCTGACCCATCGCTGCCACAACCAGGAGTTCCTGTTGCGCTTCGCGAGGGACAGGGACGCCTATCGCGGGTGGCTCCGGGAGGCGGCCCGGCGCTACGGAGTGCCGGTCTACGGCTACTGCATTACCTCCAACCATGTGCATATCCTTGCCCGGGCCACGGACCGCGAGGCCCTGGCCGACATGATGCGGCTGGGTGCCGGCTCGACTGCGAAGCAGTACAACATCCGCAAGGAGCGCGGAGGCTCCCAGTGGGAGCATCCCTACCACTGCACCCTGGTTCAGGATGGCGACCACCTGCTGAACTGCCTGGTGTACATCAATCTGAATATGGTGCGGGCCGGGCAGGTCAGCCACCCGTCCCAGTGGCGCTGGTGCGGGCACGACGAGCTGGTGGGCGACCGGAAGCGCTTCCGGATTCTTGACCTAGACGGCCTACTGGCGAGCCTGGGCCGAGGAAGCATCGACGAGCTGAGGGCGTGGTACGCCGGGGCGGTGGAGCAGCGCATCGCCGCCAGGCAACTGGCCCGAGAGGCGCACTGGTCGTCCGGTCTGGCGGTAGGGGACCGTGAATTCACCGAGCGGGCCCGCTCCTGGTTTACCCAGCGTCGGCGGATCGATCTCGCGGCATGCGGCAATGCCCCCGGGGCGCCGTGGGTGGTTCGGGAGGAGCCTCCGGCTTACGGCGGTGAAATGGGGGGTGAAAAACGCCTGTAAGGCCTGTTTTTGGGGTGATTTTTGTGGTAAGAGATTGATGGAGAGATGATTGACGATGTTTAGCGTCGTTTTTTATCGTTTGCGGGTCGGTTCTGGGGTGTATTTGCCGGGGGTGCGGGTGCCTGCGGGGTTTCCCACTAGGCAGGTTGGGGTTAAGCGGTTTTCATTCGGTGAGGATTGTGTTTTGGCCCCTTTGGCGCTTGCGTTTCACTGGGGGTGGGAATAGGCTTTCCATACTATGAAAACGCCCCCAACCGCTATTCTCGCTGGAGGCTGCTTCGCGGCTCTCCTCGCCCTCGCTACCCCAGCCCGCGCCGCCGTGCTGGCCGAGTACACCTTTACCGGTGACTCGCCCTCCCCGACAGTGGAGGCCCCCTCCACCGATTCCTCCAACTTCGCTATCTCCAGCGGCACCCTGCAGTTTGGTTCCGTTGCCGGATTCACCAGTCCGCCCTATGCCCAGGGATCGTCGGGCTACAATGCCGCCGATCAAAGTTCGGCCAAGTACTTCTATTTCGACATCGATGCCGATGCGGGCTTCGCGTTCTCAGTGACGAACCTCTCCTTCCTTGTGCGGAGCACGGGTGCCGGGCCTTCTGCGGTTGGCGCCAGCATCAATGGCGTCTCGATTTGGACGAGCAATATCGCGGCGGATACCACGCTCTCCGTGGACATCGATTTGTCCGCGTTCAACTTCGGAAATCTAACGACCGCCCAGGTTCGTTTCGAGGGCTGGGACAACGGTTCCCGCGTGACTACGGGAGGCGGGCAAATGCGCATCGACGATGTGCTGTTGCAGGGGAGCGTCGTTCCCGAGCCAGGAACGGCTGCGATGGTTGTTCTGGGCTCGCTGGGTCTCTACAGTTTCCGCCGCCGCCTGTCCGCACAAGCTGCTCCGAGCCGCTTCTCCTGACCATGGCAATGCCGCTACCGCTTCGGCCCGCGTTTTCATAGTATAGCCGAGCGGTGGTGGCTGAGTTCGATGGCGGAGGTTTCCTTGCGGCCCGCTGGCTTTGTCCCAGTGCGGTTGTGGGGACTGGTGGTGGTTTCTGTTTACCTGAGGTGATTGCATATGGAGTACCGTCCGCTGGGCCGAACCGGGGTGCAGGTGAGCCCGCTGTGCCTGGGCTGCATGATGTTTGGCCGCAAGGCCGATGCCGAGACGAGCTATGCGATGGTGGACCTCGCGCTCGATCGCGGCATCAATTTCGTCGATACCGCGAACGTCTATGGCCGCGGCGTGAGCGAGACGATGCTCGGCGAGGCGCTCCAGCGGAACGGGAAGCGTGACCGCGTCGTGCTGGCAACCAAGGTGCATGGCCTCATGGCCGACGACGATCCCACTATGCGGGGCAACTCGCGCCGCCATATCGTGCAGCAGTGCGAGGCGTCGCTGAAGCGCCTGCAGACGGACTGGATCGATCTCTACCAGATCCACCGCCCTTCGAGCGCGGTGCCGATCGACGAAACGTTGCGCGCCCTCGACGATCTCATCCGTGCCGGTAAAGTCCGCTACATTGGCACCAGCACCTTTGCCGCCTGGCAGCTCGTGGAGTCGCTGTGGGCGGCCAAGGAGCTGGGTCTGAACCGTTTCGTTTGCGAGCAGCCTCCCTACAACCTGCTTGACCGCCGCATCGAGCGCGAGCTGGTCCCGATGGCCCAGACCTATGGGTTCGCGCTTATTCCCTGGTCGCCGCTCGCGGGCGGTTTCCTCACCGGCAAGTATTCCCGTGGCGCGATGCCCGAGGGCGACGCGCGCATGAAGGACCGCAAGCCCGAGGAGTTTGCCAAGCAGTTCGGCGAGCGCGCCTATGCACTGGTGGATGTGCTGCTGGAGCGAGCCCGGGCCAAGGGCTGTACACCAAGCCAGCTCGCGCTTGCGTGGTGCCTTCGCCAGCCTGGCGTCACCAGCCCGATCATGGGGCCGCGTTCGGTCGAGCAGCTCGAGGACAATCTGGGGGCACTCGCGGTCGAGATCACCGACGAGGACCGCGCGGCCTTCGATGCGGCGGTGCCGCCCGGCACCCATGTGACGCCCTACTATGGGGCTGACTTCGGCGCGGCGCAGTACCGCTGGTAGGCGTCGATTTCCGTGCGCAGCCGCTCCGCGCTCCATCCGAGTGCCTCCGCCATGACGCCGGCGGATTTTTCGGCCAGCCCTGGCGCATCGTCGGCATAGTAGTGCCAGCCCGTCCGCCGCAGCATGAGGTCCGCCAGGTGCCGCGTCCATTCCTTCTGGCAGCAGTGCCGCACGAGGTCCTCGTTGTAGTCGGGCGGGACTACGCCGCTGCAGCCTTCGGTTTCGCTGCGGCGGAGCAGGGCCCGTTGCGCGGTGGTGCATGGCCGGGCGCGGAAGCCGAGATGGTCGATTACCCGGTCGGTGACTTCCTCGGCGATTAGGCGGGCGGTGGTGAGCTTTCCGCCTGCGACATCGAACCAGCCGCCGGCCGAGCGGCGGATGAGGTGGCTGCGGCTCACGTTGCTGGGCGATCCCGCCGCGCCGCCGGTCAGCGGGCGCAGCCCGGCCCAGGTGGCGAGCACATCGGATGGGCCTAATCCCGCGTTGGGAAAGAAGTGCTTGAGCGCATCGAGCAGGTAGCGAAGGTCGGACGGCTCGCAGACTGGCTCGGCGAGAGGTCCGCGGTAGTCGGTGTCGGTCGTGCCGACGATGGTGCGCCGTCCCCAGGGCAGCACGAAAAGGATGCGCGCGTGCCGGGGCAGCACGACCGCGCAGTCGACGGGTAGGCGGTTGTGGTCGAACACGAGATGGACCCCCTTGGTGCAGCGGAGGGTGAGGCGGCTGCCGGGGATTTCGTCGGCCCAGGGGCCGGCGGCATTGATGACACAGTTGTTTTCGACCACGTAATTTTCGCCGCTCGCGCTATCCTGGAGGGTGCATCGCCAGGTGGGTCCCGAGCGCTCGGCCGAGACGAAGCGAGTGTAGCTGGAAAGCTGAGCGCCAGCGATTTCCGCCGAGCGCAGCGTGTCGATCACCAGGCGCGCGTCGGAGGTGAATCCATCGTAGTACAGCATCCCCCCCTTGAGCCGTTCGCTCCGCAGCCCCGGGGCATGGGCCAGGACCTCGTCCTGCGCGAGCGGCCTGGAAGCGGGAAAGGCGGGATCCTGGCCCAGCCGGTCATAGAAGCGCATGCCGAGTTTGAGCATCCACGGCGGCCAGCCTTCGCCGAGGTAGGCGGGAAAGGCGAAGGGCACGGGTTGGCAGAGGTGGGGCGCGACGCGGTGGAGGGTGGCCTTTTCGCGCTGTGCGGACCGCACCAGGCCAATCCTCCCCTGCGCGAGATAGCGAAGCCCGCCGTGGAGCAGCCGGCTGGAGCGGCTGCTGGTGCCGCTGGCGAAATCAGCCTGCTCGACCAGCAGCACCCGAAGCTGGCGCAGGGCGCAGTCGCGGGCGATGGAGGCACCGAGGATGCCCCCGCCGATCACCAGCACGTCGCTGGGATGGTCGCCCCTCTTGATTGGTGCCGATGTGGACATGGCCGCTGGGGTAGGGGGTGTGATTGGGGTCGTCCATACCCTTATAGCACGCTGAGGGGGGTGCGGCTTGCTTATTTTTAGCTGCCCGCTATTTTGTTTGGCGACATGGATATCATCGCCCATCGCGGATGCTCGCTGGAGGCCCCGGAAAATACCGGGCCCTCCTTTTCCCGGGCGTGGGAGGCCGGAGCCTCCGCCTGCGAGCTGGATGTCCGTCTCTCCCGCGATGGCCAGCTCTTCGTGTTCCACGATGCGACCCTCGACCGGATTTGCGGTCGCCCCGGCGAGGCCGAGGCCTTGAACTGGGCGGAAATCGCCCGGCTGGATGCGGGAGCGTGGAAGGATCCCGCCTGGAGGGGGGTGGGGGTGCCTCTCCTTTCGGAGGTGCTGGCGGACCTGCCCCCATGCTGCCGCCTCTATATAGAAACCAAATCCGGCCCCCACATCGCCCGCCCCCTGGCCTCCCTCCTGCGGACCAGCGGTCGGCGACCTGACGAAATGCCCCTGCTTTTTCTGGACATTTCTGTGCTCGAAATTGTGCATGCGACCGCCCCGGAATATCCGGCTTATGCCGGATACGAGTGCGCCGCAGTGTCGCGAGACGAGGCCGACTCCGCGTTGGATGGCTGGATCACCCACGCCTGTGGGCTGGCTTTGAAGGGGTTGAGTTTGGAATATGCGCCGTGGCTGGACGGGGGCCGGGTCGCCCGCATCCACGACGCGGGATTACGGCTGCTGGTATGGACGGTGAACGAGCCCTCTGTCGCCGCTCGGTGCCAGCGGGATGGGGTGGACGGGCTGATCACCGACGATCCTCGTTCTCTACTTCGATTGAGTTGACATTGGGAGGGCTCTGACCTACTATTGATCGCTAGGCCCGGACTAGGCACGGAGAGCTACCCACTCTCCGGCCTGGCTTGGTGATACGTATGAACCGCAACACCCAACGAACCAGAACCCGGTGCAGGAGCCGTAGGTGGGGTCTTCCCCTGCTGCCGCTCGCCCTATTCCTGGCATCGCCCGGCCACGCGGCCACCGTGCTGCTCAGCGTATGGGTGTCCTCGGCCATCAACGAGCAGGATGGGACGACCCCGCTGGCCGATGGATCGGTGATCCACATCGTGGGGTCGGCCTCTGACGGCCTGAACAACGGGTTCCCCTCCATGGGCACGAACCTGGTATCCAACGTGGCCATGCCGGACGACACAATCCTCCACACCACGGTGATTGATTCCACCTATTTTGGCGAAGACGGCCGGTTTTTCGCCCAGTTCTACTACGACGACACCCTCTACGACCACTTCTACCTCCGGGCCTTCGACAGCAGCCTCTATCCCTATCCCACCGGGCTCGTCTACTGGGGCAGCAGTTCGGTGCTCGCCGCGCCCGACGCTCCCCTGGGCGAGGCCGACCTAGTCTTTGCCAGTTTCAACACCTCGACCGAGAACAACTTCGTCGCCGTTCCCGAGCCCGGCACTGCCCAGCTCATCCTGCTCTTCATGGGCGGCGCCCTCGCCTACCGCGCAGCGCGGTCACGCGGCCGGGTGAGGCTCTCGGAACTGCTGGCTTCGGCTTCCCCGGCAGCGGCCGCCTCCCCGCCTCCCCGCGACTGGCTATAGAGGTGGCCCGCCGCTGACGGGCCCCGTACAGGACGCTAGAGCTTCCAGGTTTCGGCAAGGCTTTCGGCCACCTCGGGATTCAGCCTACGGCCCTCCGCCAGTGCCGCTTTGGACTCTGCATTTGCCCCGGTGGACTTGAAGGCGCGGGAAAGCCACAGCCAGGCGAGCGCGTTGTCGCCGGAGCGCTTAGCGGCGGTTTCCAGGGCGCGGACCGCCTCGTCCAGCTCGCCGATGCTGAAGGCGGATACGCCCAGGTTGAACCAGGCACCGAGCATGTCGGGTGCGATGTCCACCAGCAGCGAGTAGATGGTGTGGGATTCGGGATAGCGCTCCACCGCCATGAAAAAATTGCCCGCGCCGATGAGCCGGACAGGCAGGGGCTGGGCCTCGCCGGAGTTAATTTTTTCGGCGATCCGGGCGCGCTCCTCGTCGAGACGCTGCATTTCGCGCAGCAGTACGTTCTCCCGGGCCAGGGCAAGGGCCACCGGACTGTCTGGCTTTACCAGCAGCAGGCTTACGCCGTCGAAATACCCCATCTGCCACTGGCCTGAGCTGATGAACTGCCGGGCCTGAAGGCAGGCCGAGCGGCTTAGCGTGTTCAGCAGAATTCCCTGGGGTTTCCATTCGGCCAGCAGCTTCTCGCTAGCGCCCTCTTTTCCGATGTGCAGGGCCTCGACCCACGAACGGGTGAACTCGGATCCGTATAGCTGGGGCCGGTTGTCGACGAAGACCTGGCGTTCCGGCTGGGCCCACAGGAGGTAGCCTCCGTCGAGGGGGCCGTGCACGAGAGGGAAGGGGAGCTTGTCGCCGATCGCCTCGACCAGCCTGCTTGCATGCGCGGCGGATTCCGCGCCAAGTCCAAAGCGGGCGAAGCTGGCGTGTCGGACGTAGAGGCTGTGGGTAATGGTTTGCACTGCGGTGAAGAGCAGGATGGCCAGGGCACCCGCCGCGATGGCGGGACGGGTCCAGGACTGGATTCCCTTGTTGGCCAGTCCGCCTGTCCGAAGTAGAATGGTGCCCAGGGTGTGAAGACTCAGGGCCAGAAACGGAAAGGCGAGCAGGGCGAACCATTCGCGGGCGCCCACCTGGGTCACGGCGAGCAGGGCGCTTAGCACGGCGAGCGCGGTGGGCAGTTTGGGGAGGCTGCCCTTGTAGCCCACGAGACCCACCGAGGCGACGGCCAGCGCCAGATAGAGTGGCAGATTGATGCGTACGGGCAGAAAGAGCTCGCTGATGGTACTTGTACCTAGGGTGTAGAGGGCTGCCTGGTTGCCTGCGAGTTCGCGCATGGCTTGGATGTGGAGCAAGGGGCCGTAGGGGTTGGCGATTGTGGCGGCGGCGAGAGCGCCTGCGGTGATGAGCAGGCTGCGTCGGGAGGAGGCAGCGGGCCCTGCGCTCCCAGAGCCCGCCGCGTAGGCGGCTGCTAGCGCCATCACCGGACCCAGATAAAAGGAGGCGTGGAGATTGGTCCAGAGGATCTGGGCGGGGACGAGAATGGCTAGGAGCTTGCCCGGGGCCGGATTGCGGTCGAGCATGAAGAGGAACAGGCTGGCGAGGAGCAATGCGGGCAGGGCGGGCTGCACTTCGAGCCGCACGGCTAGCAACTGGGCTGAGATGAACAGGGCGACGGCAGCCGCTGTGGGAGAGGAGATTCGGCGGGCGCTCGGTATCGCCAGCGCGACGGCGCCCAGCACGGCGGCGATATGCAGCAGGGTGATCAGCGGGGCTCCGCCGACGGACCAGAGTCCGCTCAGCAGTAGATCGTAGAGCCAGGATGTACTTCGCCACACCGCGCCCTCGTTGGTGAAGCTCAGCGTGTCGGTGCGGGGAATGCCGTTGGTGGCGATGTGGCGGCCGACCGCCAGGCGGGTCCAGAAGTCGGGCACCGCGATCGTCCGGATCCCGTAGAGCAGGATGCTGGTAAGACCGGCAGCCCAGGTGAGCCCTG
>CBFGVE010000004.1:0-21718 GCA_965651915.1 uncultured bacterium | reverse complement strand
CGAGCGCGAGCTGGGAGCGCTGGCCGGAGCGCCCATCGCGCTCACCTTCACCGCCCAGGTCGTCCCGGCCAACCGCGGCATCCTCGCCTGCCTCTATGGCCAGCTCTCGGGAAGCCAGACCTACGCCGAGGTGCTCGACGCCTACCGCGCCTTCCACGCGAACAACCCCTTCGTGCGCATCTTCGACCGCAAGGCCGACATCGGCACGATGCATGTGCGCGGCACCAACTACTGCAACCTCATCGTGGACGTGGACGAGCGGACGCGGCGGCTGCGGGTGATCTCCCACATCGACAACCTGATGAAGGGCCAGGCGGGCAACGCCCTCCAGAACATGAACCTGCTCTTCGGGCTGCCCGAGACCACCGGCCTCAGCCGCCCTGGGATGTATCCGTAGAAGGCTTGGGCGCGTTGTGCGAGGCGGGCACACGGAGGCTAGCGGGCGGACGAGGACTAGGTTGTCGATGGCACACTCCCGCGCACCAGGGTAGACGACCCAAAGCTCGTCGAAACCACGGCTTCCGACAGCTTCTCTACCCAACTCGACCGGGCAGGAAGGCCTGGATGGTGTGTATGGAAGCTCTCACTTCTCCATGCCTCCGCTCGATGAGCTTCATCTGGTGCAGCGCATTCAGGTCGCGCTGGACCATACGGTCACCGGCCTCTGCATAGTCCCTCGCCAACCGTGGAGTCAGCAGGGGAATCTGTGCAACATCGATCCACTCCCTGCCCGAAAGGTCCAGAACCAAGTCGCGCCTGCGCCTCTGAGCGGGCGAAGCCTTTTCCTTTCGGAAGCATTCATGGACAAAATTTTTCCATGTGACTGCCATCTGCTGCACCCGCACCGTTCCGATCTGCGCGCGTATGCCATCGAGAAAACCCTGCAGGGCGTACTCGATGAAAGGAACCAGCTCTCCACCAGAGGCACTGGCCCGGGCCAGTTCGCGGTAATACTTTGTCCGTGTGAGATTATAGTGATCGCTAAGCAAGTGGGCCGCAGGCAGAGGCACTCCGCTGGCGAGAAGAATGTGAAACTCGACCAGCCGGGCGGTGCGCCCATTCCCGTCGCCAAAGGGGTGGATCCAAGCGAGATAGAGATGAGCCACTACGGCCTTGACTAGGGCGAAAGGAATGCGCAGTTCCTCGTCGGGCGGAGTGAAGTCCTCTCCATTGAGCCAATCGCAGAGCCGCTGCAGCAGGCAGGCGCAGTCTTCGGCCGGAGCCCCCCGGTAAACGTTGCCCACTACCACCGAGTGGCGACGAAGCTCTCCTGGGACCACATCCTCCTGGAGTTCCAGGTTTCGAAGCACATTGCGGTTGTAATCCCGAATCAACTCAACCGTAAGCGTCCGGCGCGCGACGTCGCCCCCGCCGATCAGAGCCTCGGCCTCCCGGTTGCAGACATCCAGAATGTTCTGCACCTCGGTATGCAGATACTGCTGGGACTTCGGCAGATTGAGCGTCCCCTCCACCGCGAGGCGCACCTGCTCCTCACTGAGCGTATTCCCCTCGATCGCGGTGGTCGCCAGAATGCCCTTAGTTAAATAGATCTTATGCAGCTCCAGGGCGATATCCGGCCTGAGGGGAACGCCTGCAAGGTGCTCGACTTTCGAACTGATTTCCCCGAGCCGGAGCCAGAGACGGTACCTGTCCAAAGGCAACGACAGTGAAAATTTCAACCAGGGATGAGTTTCATGGTATTTCATAACACGATAAAATACTATAAATTTAAAGGATTTCAATGCTATTCGACACTCTAAATGACCTTTTTCAAAGCACTTTATAACGTCACTTTTAATGTCACGCCAAAGCGGCACGCATTCGTCGTTGCGGCATGCTCCCCGGGACGATAGCATTGCCGCCCACCCCTTTCCCCCTAAGGATGCTCGTTCATGACCCACATCAAATGTCCGCTCCGCGACGCAGCCCAGATCTCGGGCCGCTCGGTCGCCATCGCCTTTGGCGAGGGCGAAATCCTCTACAGCCAGTACGACGCGATGGCCAGCGCGACGGCGGCGGAGCTGATGGAGCGCGGGGTGTGCGAAGGCGACCGGATCGGTATCCTCATGCACCCGGGCTGGGAGCAGCTCGTCCTGCTCATGGCCATCATCCGGGTGGGCGCGGTGGCCTGCCCGCTTAGCCTCCGCCTGCCTCCCGAGGGGCTGCGGACCCACCTCGCTCTGGTGGAGGCCAAGGCGCTCGTCGCCCCGCTCGCGCTGAGCGCGGGCCTGCACGAGGAAGACACCCCGATCTGGGATCCGGCGGATATCGTATCCCACTCGATCAGCGACGCACGGGGGCCATCGGACCGCATCCCCCTCGACCGACCAGCCCTGGTCATTTTCACTTCGGGCAGCACAGGTCGCCCCAAGGCGGTGCTGCACAGCCTCGGCTCGCTCTACTACAGCGCCCGGGGCACCAACCTCGCCCTGCGGCTCCGCTCCGAGGACCGGTGGCTGCTCTCTCTGCCGCTCTACCATGTTGGCGGCATCGCCATCGCCCTGCGCTGCATGCTGGCGGGCGCGGCGGTGGTGCTGCCCTCCGGCGACGAAACGCTGACCGAGACCCTCCGGAAGCACCGCGTGAGCCATCTGTCGCTGGTGGCCACCCAGCTCCGGCGCCTGCTGAAGGAACCCGGCGCGGTCGAGGCGCTCCGGAGCGCGAAGGGCATCCTGCTCGGCGGCGGGCCGACCCCGCCCGCGCTCTTCCGCGAGGCGTCCAGCCTCGGGCTGCCGCTGTTCAAGACCTACGGGTTGAGCGAGATGGGCTCGCAGGTTACGACCCATTCCCCCGCCACTCCGCTGGCCAAGCGGGAAAATTCCGGGCGCGCCCTCCGCCACGACGAGCTGCGCATCGCCGAGGATGGCGAGATTCTCGTCCGGGGCCCGTCGCTGTTCCTCGGCTATATCGAGGGCCGCTCGATTCGCCTCCCTCTCCGCGATGGCTGGTTCGCCACCGGGGACGTGGGCCGCCTGGACGAGGATGGCTTCCTTGAAGTCACCGGACGCAAGGACAACCTGTTCATCTCCGGCGGCGAGAACATTTATCCCGAGGAGATCGAGGAGGCGCTCGGCACCGTCCCTGGCGTCGAGCAAGCGCTGGTGGTTCCGGTAGACGACGAGGATTTCGGCCAGCGCCCGCTGGCCTTCGTCAGGATGGCCCCGCTAGACGCCGAACGCCTCGGCCGCGAGCTGGAGCGCAGCCTGCCCCGCTTCAAGCACCCCGCCCGCTACCTGCCCTGGCCGAGCGACCCCCGGGCCGAGGCCCTCAAGCCCGAGCGCCGTCTATTTGCCGAATGGGCCAAGGCAAGCCTCCTGTCCGACCCCTAGGTGCTCTGAAGAACAACGAGGCTCGCGGGTAAGATCCGAGGGTCCCTCCATCTACGTCTTTCCCGCCTTCTCGCGCAGCGTGACCCATTCCTCGGCTAGGGTGGGATGAATACCCACGGTGGCGTCGAACTGGGCTTTCGTCACGCCGCACTGGAGGGCAATGCCCAGGCCCTGCATGATTTCCGGCGCGTCGGGCCCCACCATGTGCGCGCCAAGCACCCGGTCGGTCTGCGGATGCACCACCAGCTTGATCAGCGTCTTCTCATCCCGTCCGCTCAGGGTGTGCTTCATGGGTCGGAAGATCGACCGGTAAATGTCCACGGCGCCAAACGTTTCGCGCGCGGCCTCCTCGGAAAGTCCCACCGTGCCCAGGGGCGGATGGCTGAACACCGCCGTGGGCACGAGCGCGTAGTCCACCGGTGCCCCACCCTCTCCATACAGCGTCCGCACCAGCGCCATGGCCTCGGCAATGGCTACGGGGGTGAGATTCATGCGGTTGGTGGCGTCGCCCACCGCCCAGATGGAAGGCACGCTGCTGCGCGAATGCTCGTCGACCAGGACCGCACCGTCGGGCCCCAGCGCAACGCCGGCCGCTTCGAGACCCAGGCCGGAGGTGAACGGGCGGCGGCCGGTCGCCGCGAGAAGGGCGTCCACCTCTAGGACGGTGCCGTCACTCAGCGCAAGGAGAAGGTAGTCGGCCCGCTTCTCGATCCTCTTCACCTCGGTGGATAGGCGGACCGCTACGCCCCGGTCCTGCATCTGCCGACCCACGAGATCGCGCACATCGCCATCGAAGCCCCGCAGGACACGCTCGCCGCGGTGGATGAGGTGAACATCTGCGCCAAAGCCGCGGAGTATGCCCGCGAACTCGACCGCGATGTAGCCGCCGCCAATGATCGCCACCCGGGACGGAAGCTCCAGAAGGGTGAACATTTCGTTCGAAGTCAAGGCATGCTCGATGCCCGGAATATCGGGCATGGCGGGCCAGCTACCGGTGGCGACGAGAATGTTATCGGCCTCGACGCGCCGCCCACCCACCTCGACGGCATGCGCACCGAGCAACCGGGCCCGGACATCGAACCGCTCCACGCCCGAGCGCTCGAGCAGGCCGGCGTAGACGCCTTGCAGGCGTTCGATCTCTCGTCCGATGCGCTCCACCAGTGCAGGCCAGTCGAAGCCGGGCTCAGCGAGCGTCCATCCGAACCCGGCAGCGTCGTCGAAGGTCTCGCGGAAATCGGCGGCCAAAACCATCAGCTTCTTGGGTACGCAGCCGACATTGACGCAGGTGCCTCCCAGGTACCGCTCTTCGGCCAGGCCCACGCGCTTTCCCATCGAGGCCGCCATCCGCGCGGCGCGAACCCCGCCGGAACCGGCGCCGATGACAAAAAGATCATAGGGGCCCGCAGGCTTTGCCTTTGTGCTGCCGGTCTTGGTCATCATAGGTTATTCCTCCACTTTGGGGGGTGCACCCCGGTCAGGCGGTTTCGGGGGGCAGAATCCCCCGCTGCGCATAGACGGGGCGGGCAAGCCGGCGAAGACCCGGAAGACGGCGTCCGAAAGCCAGCCCGGCAATCATACAGCCCATACCGCTCATGGCCACGGCGGCTGGCGCGCCGAGCACCTGGGCCAGTTTGCCGTAGGCTAGCGCACCCACCGGCATCGCGCCGAGAAAAACCATCCCCATGAGGCTCATGACCCGTCCGCGCAGCCGATCCTCGACCAGGGTCTGGATGATCGTGTTGGCACTGACCATCACGCTGATGCTGGCCATGCCCACGAGCGCGAGCAGGACGAAGGAGAGCACGGCGTGTCGGGAGATGGCGAACAGCGCCAGGGCGGTGCTAAACAGCAAGGTCTGGCGGAAGATCACCCCGCCCAGCCCCAGCACGGATGCCCGCGCGGCGAGCTGGACCGCCGCAATCAAGGCCCCCACCCCGCTGGCGGCCAGCAGGCCGCCGTACATGCGGGCGCCACCATCAAGGATGGTCTCGGCAAAAACAGGCAGGAGCGTCCCATAGGCCTGGCCCAGCAGCGAGAACACGGTCAGGTGAATCAGCAGCGCCCGCACCGGGGGGTAGCCGAAGGCGTAGGCGAAGCCCTCGCGGAGGTGGTGCAAAACCCCCGCCGAGCGGTCCAGCGGCGGCACACTACGGGGCCGCAGGGCGAGGAAGCAGACGATCGCGAACAGATTGAGCGCGGCGTGGGCCAGGAAGCAGGCGCCTTCGCCGGCCCAGGGAATGATGAGCGCGCCGGCCAGCATGGGGCCAACCAGGCGGCCCGCATGGAAGAGGCTGGAGTTCAGGGCGATCGCGTTGGAGAGATGCAGGCGGTCTTCCACGATGTCCACCACCAGCGCCTGCCGGGCCGGCATCTCGAAGGCCTTGACCACGCCCAGCCCCGCGCAGATGGCCATGACGTGCCAGACCTGAACCACATCCCACAGGGTCAGGACGGCAAGCACGGCTACCAGCGCCGTGTTGGCGACCTGGGTGGCCACGATCACCCCGCGGCGGGACAGGATGTCCACCGCCAACCCGCCCAGCGGCGCCAGGAAGAAGGTCGGGGCGTGCATAAAGAAGCCCATCAGGCCGAGCTGGAAAGGATCGCGGGTGAGGCGGAACAGCAACCAGCCAAGCGCGGCGAGCGTCATCCAGGTCCCGGTCACGGCGGCGCCCTGGCCGAGAAAGAACGTCCGGTAGTTTGGCGACCGGAAGGCTCTCAGGGTGTGGCGTATCGTGGCGTTCATGGCGGCGGTCGGAGCGGGACAATCCTTCCAAGGTCCGGACAGGAAGGTCCTGGGAGGGTCCAAGGCCCGGAGGTTCGATCAGGCGGGGGCGGGCGGTACGAGCGAAGGCTGGACGAGGCTGGGTTTGGCTGGCGCTGAAGGGTTGGCGATGCGCCAGAGCAGACGCTGCACGGCCTGGCGACCCACTTGCCGGGCGTGGATGTCGATGGTGGCGGGACGGGGCTGAAGGTTGGCGAGCAGGGGGATTTCGTTGTTGCAGGAGACCACCTCGATGTCCAGGCCGGGGGTGAGCCCATTCAGTCGCAGGGCGGGATAGAGCGCAGCGGCGAGCATGTCGGCCTCGACGAACACGGCGGACGGGCGGGGACGGGATGCCGCGATCTCCGCCGCGATGGCCTCGACCGCCTCGGAACGGATGGCGTGGGCCTGCTCGGTCACGTGCATGAACTCGCGGATCATCATCGTCACCCGGGCAACCCCGGCCTCCATAGCCCGCCGGAAGGTAAGACCGCGCTCCTGGAGAAAGTACTCACTCCGGCTGCAGATGCGCCCGATGAAGGCGCAGTGCCGGTGGCCCCGTTCGAGCATGTAGCGGGCGGCGAGAGCACCCACCTTCTCGTTGTCGTAGGTGACCCGGTCCCAGCGGTCCACTGGCAGCACGGCATGCATCATCTGAACCACGGGCAGGGCCGACAGGGACTCGGCGACCCGGGAATCATCCACATCGCCCAGCACCAGGGCACCATCGACCCGGGTCGGGAGCACCCGGGGCTTCCTGACCCCCTCCGTGCGGACATGGTGCAGCACCATGATCATTCGCGCTTCCTGGATGGCCTCCTCTACGCCGGCGAGCACATCGAGGTAGACGGGGGAATAGAGGGTGGAGGGGCTAAGGCCCGGGACGAGCAGGGCGATGCGGCGGGTGCGCTTGGCCGACACCGGTTCGCCCTCCTGCTTGCGGGGGCGTCCCGGGCTGCTTTTTTCATAGCCCAACTGCTTCACCGCCGCCAGAACCGCCCTGCGCGTCTTTTCCGCCACGCGGGGGCGGTTGCGCAGTACGAGCGACACGGTCGAGGTGGCGACCCCCGCCCGCTTGGCTACCGTTTCAATGGTGACTCTCATGTAGGGTTTCTTTCGGCTAGAATCGTCATGGTGTCGAACCGTGGGCGATTATTCAAGGTCTTTGTCGGTAGGGGGTTGAGTTGAGGCTGCGCTCCCCTCCGCAGCATCTCCCGCCAGAGCGGCGGAACCAGGGGCTGGGGTATTTACATTCGCCCTCCGATCGGGAATGATATCCGAATGCATGTCTACATCCAGCGGATCGCCCCCGCCTTCGCCTACCCGGTGCTGTTCACCCGCGACCTCTTCGGCGCGGGATCGCATGCGCTACGGCAGTCCTTTGGCGACGACGCCGCCGAGCGTCGGGCGCTGGTGTTCCTGGATGGGGGGCTCGCCGAGGCGCAGCCCGATCTCGCGCGGCGCATGGCGGCCTGCTTCGCCACCGTGCCGGGACTGCCACGCCTCGCCGCCGAACCGATCGTGGTTCCGGGTGGCGAGGCGATCAAAAACGACTACCGGCTGGTCATGGCCATCGTCGACCAGATCCTCGAGCAGCGCCTGTGCCGCCACTCGTTCGTGGTGGCGGCAGGCGGCGGCGCGGTGCTCGACGCCGTGGGCTTCGCTGCATCCATCGTCCACCGGGGCGTTCGCCTGCTGCGCCTCCCTTCCACCGTCCTCGCCCAGAACGATGCCGGCATCGGGGTGAAGAACGGCATGAACCTGCACGGCGGCAAGAACACCATCGGCACCTTCGCGCCGCCCCACGCGGTCGTGAACGATCTCGATCTGCTCGACAGCCTGCCCGATCGCGAGTGGCGGGCCGGTATCGCCGAGGCGTTCAAGGTCGCGCTGATCAAGGATGCCGACTTTTTCGAGTTTCTCTGCGGAGCTGCTTCCCGGCTCAAGGCGCGCGACGCGGCCGCCATGGAGCGGCTGGTGATCCGCTGCGCCGAGCTGCACCTCGACCACATCCGCGACCACGGCGACCCCTTCGAGATGGGCAGCGCCCGGCCGCTGGATTTCGGCCACTGGGCGGCGCACAAGCTGGAGTGCATGTCGGGCTACCGGATTGGCCACGGCCAGGCGGTCGCGGCGGGAATGGCCCTCGACGCGATCTATGCGGAGGGCCGGGGATGGATAGCCCCCGCGCTGCTCGACCGCTTTCTCGGCGCACTCGAGGACTGCGGACTGCCCCTGTGGTACGACGAGCTGGACCGCCGCCTGGGCGATGGCCGCCACCAGGTGCTCCTGGGCATCGAGGAGTTCCGCGAGCACCTCGGCGGGCGGCTCTGCGTGACCTTTCCCGCCGGCGCGGGCCGGCGCCGCGAGGAGGACGCGGTCGACCTGGGGGCGATGGCCGCCTCCCTGGACCGGCTGCGCGCCCGGGCGGAGCAGGCCACCCGATGAGCGGTGTGCCGCCCCCCAGCCCGAAGCCCGCACGCCCCGGTTGGCCCGACCGGCACGTGCTCTACGAGGCATCGGTCCAATCGGTGGAACACCACCTCATGTTCGTTGACGAGCGATTCCGCAAGACCTTCCGCCGGCGGCCCAGTCGGCTGCGGGAGGATTTCTGCGGCACCGCCAGGCTGGCCTGCGAGTGGGCAACCTGGGGCGAGGACCACCAAGCCTGGGGGGTGGACCTTGACCGGAGCACCCTGGAGTGGGGACGCCGGCACCACCTCTCGCGCATCGGCGAGGCCTCCAGCCGAGTCGAGCTGATCGAGGGCAACGTGCTCAACGCCCGCACGCCGAAGGTGGACGTGACGGTGGCCTTCAACTTCTCCTACTGGGTCTTCCACCGGCGCGAGGAACTGCTGCGCTACTTCCGAGCCGCCTACCGCTCGCTGGACCGCGAGGGGCTCTTCGTCTGCGACATCTTCGGCGGCAGCGGGGCGGGCGTGCTCGACCATGAGCCCCGGCGGGTGAGCGGCGCCCGGGATGCCGAAGGGCGGCGCATCCCCGCCTTCACCTACATCTGGGAACAGGACGACTTCAACCCCATCACCCACCGCCTCCGCTGCCATATCCATTACCTCCTTCGCGGCGGGCGCGAGATCAAGCGGGCTTTTACCTACGACTGGCGAATGTGGACGCTCCCCGAGCTGCGGGAAATTGCCGGGGAGGCGGGCTTCTCCCGGCTGGAGATCTACACCCACGGCTGGGAAGCCGGCGGCACCTCCAATGAAGTCTACGCCCGCCGCGAACGCTTCGAAAACACGCAGGCCTGGCTCGCCTTTGCCGTGGCGGTCAAGACGCCGGGCTAATCCAAAAACGTCCCCTCCCGCTCCATTCAGCATTGCATCCCGGCTTGGGGCGGGTACATTGGCGCGCATGGCTGAAGACTCCATCCATATGAAGACAACGAAGGTCGAGGTCGAAAACGGCAACGCCACGATCCACGTCCCCCTGCCGTCGTCGCTGGGCGACGACCGCGGCGGGGGCCGGGCGAAGCGGATGAAGAACTACCACGACATTCTTCAGTCCCGCTGCCTCTACTACCCGGTGGCCTACCGCTTCGACCGCGAGCTGGGCCGGGGTCGCCAGGGAGTGGTGTTCCTAGGCCGCCGCCACGGCGCACGCGGCTGCGTCACCCGCCACGCCATCAAGCTCTTCGACCCCTCGATCTACCCCTCGGCCAAGAAATACTGGATGGACATGGGCCGCATCGCCGACCAGATCTCGCGGCTCCAGTCCATCAACAGCCCCAACCTCGTGCTGCGCGACATCTACGAGGAGATCAACGGCATTGGCTACATCCAGATGGAGGTCATCAATGGCCTCGACGTCCAGCGGCTGCTCGACGGCGACCATGTGGAGATCGCCCGGAAGAACTGCCGCTCCGACGAATGGGCGGTGCTCAGCGACGCGCTTTTCCGCTTCACCGACGGCCGGGTCGCCATCCAGCCCGGCGTGGCCCTCTACATCCTCCGGCGGGTGCTGCGGGGCCTGGAACCGCTGCACAAGCTCAACTTCCTGCACAGCGACATCAAGCCGGCCAACATCATGATCGACCACCTCGGCAACGTGAAGGTCATCGATTTCGGCCGGGCCGTCCGCATCCACGAGGACGTGAGCTACCTGTTCGGCACCCCCCTCTACATGGCCCCCGAGTTTCACCGCCGCGAACCACCCAGCAACCGGGCCGACCTCTACAGCGTGGGCGTGCTCGCGCTTGAAATGCTTTATGGGGAGCCTTTTGTAGATTTCCGCAACATGAACGAGAAGGAGCTGCTAAAGGCCAAGCTAGAGCTTCCCTCCCGCCTGAACAGCCTGGTGCCCAAGTACGTCGCCAAGAATCCCGAGCTGATGCGCCTCCTCCACCGCCTGCTCGACCCCGAGCCGGCCAACCGCTACGCAAGCGCCGCCGAAGTCGAATCCGGTCCCGAGGGCCTGAGCCTGGTCCACAAGCAGCTCACCTTCGCCGGCAAGGACACCGAATACGACCGCGTGCTCGAGGCCTACCTCTCGAAAATACTCCCGCGCGAGACCCGCGATTAAAAGCTTTACATCCGGGCCAAATATCTCTTGTCTATATGGCTTCACATCAAGCCCGATCAACTGGCCGGGAAGCGATCTTAAAGGAGACCGAATGAACGTTTTACATATCTGTGCCGATCCCAAGCCGACGGAAGAATCGGTGAGCAAGCAGATGGCGACCACCTTCTTCACCAAGCTGATCGAGCAGGACCCGGAGCTGGAGATCACCAACAACGACCTCTACGAGAACCCGCCCCCCTACCTCGACTACGACGCCTACCGCGGACTCTGGTTCCCGGTGCTGATCGAGGGCTACCAGGCCACTGACGCCGACCTCGCCGCCTTCACCTATGCCCGCGAGCAGGCCGAGGCCTTCAACCAGGCCGACATCCTCGTGCTGACCTGCCCGATGTGGAACTATTCCGTGCCCGGCATCCTCAAGAGCTGGATCGACCAGGTCCTCAATCCCGGCCTCGTCTTCGACATGTACAAGGGCAAGCCCCGCCCCACCCACAAGGTCAAGCACCTCGTGCTGCTGGTCTCCTCGGGCGAAACCTTCAAGGAGGGCGACCCCCACGACGCCCTCTCCCCGCTGGTCGAGACCGCCTTCGGCAAAATCGGCATCGAGAACATCCACATCGCCTGGGCCGACGGCCAGGACCCTCTTACCCACATCGACTGCGAGCCGCGCAAGCGCCTGGCGCTCGAGGCAGTGGAGGAAATCGCCGAGGACATCTTCGGCTGATCCGGCCAGGCCCTCCCGCTCCCAAGCCGCCGCACCCTCCCCGGGAGGATGCGGCGGTTTTTTTTTCCAATGCTTGGAGAAAAATGGCGGCCCAGTGTCCGAAGCTTGGAAGCCCTCAGCGGGGCTTGGCCCGCAGGGATAGGGCCCCTTGTCGGACGGGGCACTAGGTCATGGGGCCGAGCCATGCGGCCTCGACCTCGATCACGACCGACTCGCGGATGAAATCCACGTTGAGGACGACGCGGGTCTGGCCCTTGACTTCCTGGACGAAGCCTTCGAGGCCCTTGCACGGGCCCTGGACAATGCGCACCCACTTTCCCTTCTCGATGAAGGGCAGGACTTCGAGCGCCTGGCCCGAGTCCAGAGCAGCCTCTATCTGGTGAAGCTGGCGGATTAGCGTGGCCTGGTCCTCGACCTCCAGAACATTGGCCACCCGGTCGTGCTGCCGGAGCCAGCGCTGGTTGTCCCGGCTAACAAGACAAAACAGGTAGCCGGGGAAAAGGGGGTTCTCGAAGCTCCGCACGCGCGCCCCGTAGCGGTGGGTCGAGGTGCGGAGGGGCAGGAAGCAGACAATGCCCCTGAGTTCTGCAAAGGCCTTCACTTTTTTCTCGCAGCGGGGGCGGCAGTGAACCACGACCCACTGGGCGTCGGGGACACGGGTGTCGAGCACGGAAGAGGCTTCAGTCATGGGGTGGACGGGGAAGAGGTCTGGCTAGGCGGAGCGTGTCTCGCCCGCAGCGGGCCCGGGGGGGATAGAAAGCACCTGCAGCGCCTGGGGCGCCACATCCTGGGCGCTCTGGGCTTCAAAGTCCTCGCTGTGGCGGAGCCCGATGACAATGGTCTTCAGGGTCCGCAGCATGATGACCACGTCGAGAAACAGGCTCATGTGCTTGATGTAGTAGAGGTCAAACTGCAGTTTGCGGCGGCCGGCCTCGACGCTCGCCGTGTAGGGGTATTTGACCTGGGCCCAGCCGGTCAGGCCGGGAAGGACAAGCAGGCGCTCCTTGTAGAAGGGGATGGCGTCGGTGAGGGTGTCGATGAACTCGGGGCGCTCGGGGCGGGGCCCTACGAGACTCATGTCGCCCTTTAGGATGTTGATAAGCTGGGGGATCTCGTCGATCCGGGACTTGCGGAGAAAGGCACCCACGCGGGTGACGCGGGCATCGAACTTCCCAGCCCAGATCGCGCCGGTCTGCTGCTCGGCGTCGGCCCGCATACTGCGGAACTTGAACAGGGTATAGGGCTGTCCGTCGAGTCCGGCCCGGCGCTGGCGGTAGAAGATGGGTCCGGGCGAATCGAGCCGGATGGCCACGGCGGCGACGAGACTGATAGGAGCGGAGAGAATCAGGCCGATGCAGGCGGCGGCCACGTCGAGCACCCGCTTGATCTTGCGGATGTGGATGCGCGAGCTGTTCATCGCGGCGTGCATCAGCCATTCGTCGTCGATGTGGTCGAGCGGAATCTCCTGGGCGAGTTCCTCGTAGAGGCTGGCGTAGTCCTTGATCTCCATGCCGGCATAGCGCAGCGGTCGGAGGATCTTGAGCAGGGCATGCTCGCGGGAGAGGGAGGTGGCCACGAGGATGGTGTCGATAGCGTAGGCGGAGGCAAACTCCCGGAGCTTGTCCACACCGCCGAGGATGGGAATGCCCTCGATGAAATCGCCGGGGCGGGCCTTGCTGCTGGCCACTACACCGTAGACCGTGTAGCCGGCGCCGGGGGTGCCCCGGATGAGACTAAGAATCGAACGCGCCTCGCGCCCGCCCCCAACAATCAGCGCATTCCGGTTGAACAGGCCGCGTCCCACTGCGGAGGCGTAGAGTCGGCGCACCGCATAGGTACTCAGAAAAACAAACACGGCGGCCAGCAGCAGGATGCCGCGGCCAATACCCAAGGCATAGCGGGCGTAGAACGTGACGATGATGACAATCAACGCGATGAGCACGCTCAGGGCGATCGGCGCGAAACTGTTGCGCTTGTAGACCAGGCTCGACCGCTCGTAGAGGCCGGAGATGTAGAAGACCAGCAGAAAGATCACGGCGGACCCGGTCAGCGAGGGAATATGCTGCTGAATGTAGTCCAGCCCCTGCGACAGGCTGAAGTTCATGCGGAACGATGCAGCCAGCAGCAGCGAAGCGAATATGCAGAGCGCGTCGCTGATGAAAAGCACCAGCGACTGGGAGTTAATTTTGATGCTGCGGTCGGTGAGCATAGGCGGCGCCTAGGTGTCTTTGTCGTAGCGGTAGTCGTAGTCGTAGTAGCCGTAGTAGGTGCTGTAGTAGTAGTAGCCAACCCGGGCGTACTCCAGGTTGTTGAGCACCGCTCCATAGAGGTTGGCACCGCGCTCGCGAAGGATCTGGACGGATCGGCCGGAGAGCTTGCGGGAGGTCTGGCCCGCCCATACGACAAACACGCAGCCGTCGACCAGAGCGGCGAGGATGCTGGCCTCGGACACGGCCATGACTGGCGGGGCGTCGAATAGCACGCGGTCGTAGGTGCGCTTGGCGTACTCAAGGAAGGAGTATAGCTCGGGACGGAGCATGAGTTCGGCGGGATTGGGCGGGAACGGCCCGGTAGCCATGAGATCGAGATTGGGCAAGCCGGTGCGCTGAATCACCGCCTCGGGTTTCGCCTGTCCGGCGAGGACGTCGGAAAGACCGCGACCGCCTTCCAGCCCGAAAAACTTGTGCAGCTCGCCGCGGCGGAGGTCGCCATCGACCAGCAGCACACGCTGCCCGGCCTGGGCGAGGCTCACGCTGAGATTGAGGCAGGTGGTCGTCTTGCCCTCCTTGGGCACAGCGGAGGTGACCACGATGGCGTGCGAGCTGGGACCCGCGTTGTACATGAAGGCCGAGCGCACATTGCGGTAGGCCTCCGCTAGGCCGCTTTTCTGGTCGATGTTGGACAGCATGTGCGAGCGCAGGTCGTCTGGATCCCAGTTGGCCGAGGGAATGACCCCGAAGAAGGGAAGCTGAAGGGTGCTGGCAACCTCCTCGGGATAGCGGATGGAGTCGTCGAGAAACTCCAGGCCAAAGACGATGCCAATGCCGGCTCCCAGGCCGAGCAGGGCGGCAATGAAGATCGTCTGCATCTTGCGAGGCGCGGTGGGGCTGGCCGAGGGGCGGGCTCGCTCAATGATGCTGATGGACTCGGTTTCAATGCCAAGCGAGATGTTCACCTCGCGCAGGCGGTTGAACACTACGTCGTACAACCCGCGCAGGCGGGTGACGCTGCGTTCGACGTTCTCGTATTCCCGCATAGTCCGACCGAGCTGCACCGCTTCGTCCTCCCACTGGCTCATCGCCTTGGCGGAGGCCTCCTCCTGGATTTTCAGTGCCTCCAGTTTGGAGTAAAACTCGCGAAGGGCAAACTGGAGCTCGACATCGAGCGAGCGGTCGATGTCGCGGATGCGGCCCAGCTTCTCCTGGATCTGGGGATGCTCGTCGTGGAAGTGTTCACGCAAGGCGGTGATTTCCGATTCAAGCTTGGACTTTTGGCGCCGCAGGTCGGTCCAGGACATCTCCTTTACGATGCCGTAGTCGATGAGGCGGGAGGGATCCCCCAGCCCGGGAATCTGCGCGCCCCCCTCGACTGCGGGAGTGCCCCCCATGTTCAGCAGGGGCACCATGGCCGGCGAGCCGATAGAAGCGCCCGAAGAGGCCAGGGCGGTGAGCACGACCTCGTCGGAGGAAGCCTTGTCGATCAGAGGTTGCTGGAACTCCAGCAGCAGGCGCTGGGTCCGGTAGTCGGCCGCCCGGGATGAAAGCGCCCCGAGGCTCTTGGCGGCGACGTTGCCCCGCTCGCGGATCGCCACGATATTGTTTTCCCGTTCGTAGGCGATCATGCGCTCTTCGCTACGGGTAAGCTCCTCGCGGATGCGGTTGGCCTGCTGGGTGAGGCTGATCACGGTGGCCTGGGAGGTTTCGCGGCGCTGCTCCATCTTAAAATCGAGATACTCCTCGGCGACGGCATTGGCGAACTCGGCCGCGACAACCGGATCCAGGGAGTCGACCACGATGTTGATCATGGATGTCTTGGGAACGAGATCCACCGAAACCCGCTTGACCTGCTCGTTCAACTCCTCAGCCGAGCGGCCCACCCGCTCGCGGGCACCGCGAAGGACAATGCCGCTGTAGATGATGCGCTGCTGGGTGCTGAGGTAGTCGCCGGAGATCGGCTGGATTTCATCGACCCTCAAGCTTGTGGGAACGGGGATGCCCCGGGTCAGCAGCAGGGTGGCCGTAGACCGGTAGACGGGAACCTGGCGCATGAGCAGGATCACGGTGATCGACAGGGCGAGAATGAAGCACAGCGCCACGACCCAGATACGCTTCACGATAACGTGGAAGTACTGCTTGATATCAAATGCAGGCGCCGTCGACATGGCTGGAGCTGCGCCCAGGCCTTCGGAGGCGTGGGGGGGCGGCGAGGAAGAATCCTGAGACATGCCGGGAATGCGAGGCTGGCCGAGAAAGTTTTTCATCAGAACAATACCCTTCCCGGGATAACAATCACATCGCCGGACTCCAGCGGTATGTCCTTGCTGAAGTCCCCAGTTGAAAGAATTTCGTCGACGTTGAACGTCAAGGTCTGGCGGGATCCGTTCGGCGCGACGCGAATCAGCTTCACCTTTTTCCCATTAGCGAATTCCGAAAGCCCGCCCTGCGCCAGGACAGCCTGCGCCAAGGTCACCTTGCCTTCGTTGGGAAGGTTGTATGGTCCTTTATTTCGAACCTCGCCAAGGAAATAGGCCTGACCGCGGCTCGCCTGTTCGGCGGAAGGAATAAAAATGATGTCGCCAGGCCCCACCGGCATATTCATCGTCATGTCCCCTCCGCCAAATAAACGGGACAGATCTATGGTGGAAGGCAGATAGTTTCCATCGGGCTGGAGGCGAAGGAGCCTGGCAGACTTAATGTCGGCATGGGTCGTGAACCCGCCCGCTGCAGTGACCGCCCGAATCACGTCCAGATTCTCGGTGTACTTGTGGAAGCCCGACTTTGCCACCTGCCCCAGGACCAGGAATTCGTGAGCGCGAGCTTCATCCGTATCACCAAGACGCGGTACGAGCACGATATCGCGAGGGCGAAGATATTGGTCCCGTCCAAAATCTAGCGTGTCAATCATGCTTTGAACGTCAACTGCTATCACCTGGCGCTCCATGGAGCCGCCTGGCTTCCACCGTAAAATCCTCACCTGGGAGCCCGCAGCGTTTTCCGTGAGCCCACCGCTTTGGGTGATGGCTTCAAACAGCGTTAATATGGAGCCCTTTCCGAACTCGATTGAGCCAGGCCGCCGAACTTCACCCGTGATGTGTATAGAACCTTCCACGAAATCCGATATGTCAACCTGGACGGTTGCGACCTTGAAGTACCTTGATTTGAGGGCGGATTCCAGCTTGTCTCCCAGCATGGCCGTGGATTCTGTCTCGACGAGAATCCGGCCAATCAAAGGGAAGTCTATCGTTCCATCTCCTGCCACGGTGTAGTCGCCGTTTAATTCTGGTTGCTCGGTTACAGAGATTCGCAACCGGTCTCCTGCCATCACCTCGCGGGACCCAGAGGCGACCTGGGCAAGCGCACCGGGAAGGAGCAAGGAGAAGGCAAGGCCAACCAGCGCCAATGCGAATAGACCACGGACAGGGATGGGAGGGGGTGTCGTCATGTTGGCTGCGAATTGAAGGTAAATGCCCAGTCTAGCGCGTCACGCTGCGGGAGGCAAGCCCGGGAAGGTCCGGGGACGTGTAGCCCGGCCAGAACCCTGTGTTGGCTAGAACACATACACAAACATTGCTTCGAACCGGTGCTCATCGAGCACTTCGTCGGTGCGGTCGAGATCCTCTTCGTAGTAGGTGTAACTCAACGAGCGGGAAATCTTTCTCGTTAGCTGGCGGGTGTGGCTGAGTTTGAGATCCCGCCGCCAGGACTTCTCCGTGGGGCCATCTCTGGGTTTGTCGATGGATCGTGACAAACCGAGGGTCAGATTGAGGTCGTTAATCAAAAGGTCCTGCAGGTTGAATGCGTAGCGCCAATTCGTAGAGTCTGTGTCTCCCGTAGAACCGAATGTGTCCCGGGGTTCGCGCACCATGGTCAAGGAATGATCTGCCCGGGGGCCCAACTTGTGGAAAAGTCTGGCGTCGTATCTAAAAGCGACTTCGTTCTCCAAGGGTTCCTCGCGGTAGGTGTACTCCGCGCCCAGGCGCAGATTCATCGTCCGGGAAATGTCGTAGTCATCGGTGATCCGCAAGCGGTGAACGGGCTGCCAATCCCCTTCGCCGTCCTCCTCTACCTTCTCATAGGCAAGGCTATAGCGAAGATCCGGATCGGTTAGCATTCTCCACTCTACGCCGGCAGACTGGGTCTCGTCCCAGTCGCTGAAACTGCCCGGCTTGTTGACGAGCTCCGTTTTATCCTTGCCGAATCGATAGAAGAAGCTGTACTGCGGGTGGGCTTTCCAAACCGCATCGAATCCCACGTTGTACTTGTTCTGGTCACCTTCCTTGAACTCGTCCTCGTCATAGCGGTCCTGGCGGTAGCCATAGGTGGCCGAGGCCGACAACCGGGTCCAGTCATACCGAAGCCCCACATCGTATCCCGAGACCGTGTTGATGACGCGTTGCTTGCGGCTCCCGCTAATAAACACGCCCTCCTGACGCTGGGCGGTCTTGTTGTAGACGCCGGAGAGGAGCACATCGAATCGACCGATCTCCGTCTCGTACTTTACATTAAGATCGCCAAAGGGCTCCGACTCATTGTCGAGATCCTTACGCCGGCCATGGCGCTCCCAGCTCAGGGAGGAACCGACGGACAACTTGCTCTGGGGATCCAGGTCGCCTTCCCCAGCCAACTGCAAGGAATAGACGGCGAAGTAGTCTTCCTGTTCGAGGTCGGTTTCCGAATCGCGCAAGCCCTCTACGTTTGTGGTGTGCACCAGCTTAACCGCCGCGGACAAGGTAAAGTCCACGCTCCCCAGCTTGAAGCTGTTGGCGCGGGACTCGCCCATGGCAACCGAGATGCAGGCTGCAGAGAGCGCGAAAAGACAAAGCCTGTGCGAAGTTGCAGCCACAGCGTTCTCGCTAGAATCGCCCGCAGGCGAACACAGCAGGCCTGAGCCGCTGCCTAAACATTGACCGGGACATTGTCCGATTCACCGCAGGGCTCCCGCTAGCGGGTGCTCCGGGTGGGCTTGTATTCGAAAACTGGGACGGTGTCTTCAGCTTTCAGGGTATTCGAGTAGGAGAAATCACCCGGCTCCCCAAACTGGACCACGCTCCCATTTTGGAAGAGAATCCAGTAGTGGCGGTCGTATTTGTCGGTAAGTGCAGCGAGCGAGATGATCGGCGGACGGTACTCCCACACCTCGGTCCAGCTCTCATCCTCGTACACCTTGGCGGCCCGGATCGCGAACGGCCTGCCCATCGCCTCGAGCACCTGGTCCTGGTTCATGCCAAGGCGGACCTTTGAGATGTGCCGATCAGGAGTTGTGCAGCCCGCGAGCATCCCGGCGAAAGTCAGCAGAAGAACAGTATTCAACAAGGATTTCACGGCAGGTCTCCTCCGGTCCGCCCGATTCGCGAAAGGGCGATGGTTGTGGGTTGTAAAGCGTGTGAATTATGTTCGTTGGAACTCCGTTTACAAGCATTATTTGGCTGGCCATGCCCGTAGCCGCCGCCCAAGGAGGCGAAGCGGACCCCGAACATTTGACGCTTGCGCCCGGGCGTTAACTGAGCTAGCATGAATCGTTGTGCCCGGGTTGTCGCGCGGGGACTGGCCTCCCATCATGAGCAGTAACTTCGGTGGCGGAGAAAGCGCAATCCAGCCCCCGAAAGGCAGTTATGAAGATACCCAGATCCATACTAGGCCGAATCGCCTCACTGCTGCTTGTAGTGGCGTTACTCGCCGCCGCTTTTGTCGGTTTCCGCGTCTACCGGGGTGGCAAAAACGCCTACCGCCAGGTCCGCCACGCGATCGAAACCGGCGATTCCATTGGCGAAATCCCCGCTTCCCAGGCGTTTTCCGCCGAGTTTCTGAACGCGATGTTCGGCAACAAGCCCCGCCTGGTAGAGCAGCTCAAGGCCGTCATTCAGAAGGGTCTTCAGGACGAACCCGACCTGAATCTTGGCGAAGTTGCCGCCATGATCGTCACCTACCACGAGGACGAGGACGGCGGCGTCCGGGATGTAGCGGCTCACATTCTGGGCGGCTTTCCCCTGGGAACGCAGAAAATCGGGTTCCACCGCGACGGTTTTTTCCGCCACACGCTGGACGAATCGGTCTGGCAGGCGGGAAACACCGCGCTCAGCCTGCTGGGGCGCGACATCGTCCGCCTAGCCGATGAAACGGTGACGCAGCGCCACATCGAGATCTTTGACGCGCTTTTGGGCGATGGCAACATCATGCCCCTGGTCGACACCCTTGAAGACCCCCTGCTGTTCACTGCCGTGTTCCCCGACCCGCGCCGGGTGGTCCCCCGGGACCTCCGCCGCCATGTCCAGGCCATCGTGGTCAACGGCAAGCTGGGCCGGGACAAAGGCTATGTCGAGCACCTCATTCTGACCCGCTCAGAGCGCTCCGGCCAGTACACCCTGAACATCCTCTCGGATCTGAAGCGGATCTCCGAAATCACCCTGAAAACCAAGTTTCAGGGCGTTGTGCAGAAAAAAGAATGGGGTGACCACATCGATCCGTGGTGGGCCTACGAAATGGTCAAGACCAGCGAGGACCTCGTGCTCCAGCGCAGCGGGAGCATCGTCACGGTGCGCAGCGATTTCGAGCGGGTCATGGTCAACGTGATGCTGAAAGCCCTGCAGCGCATGGGGCGTGACATCGCCCTGATGCGGATGACCATGGACCAGGGCATGGACCCGCGCCTGGCCGACGCCCGCATCCAGAGCGACAAGCCCGGGCACTACTGGACCGACCAGCACCGCTGGGGCCCCAATTGGCCGATTCCTCCTTCCGAGGAGGAAGTGGCCGAGTACATGGCAAAGGTGGAGGCCCGCAAGAAGGCCGCCGAGGAAGCCGCTGCAGCCCGAGAGGAAGCCCAGCGCCTCCGGGATGAGGCCAATACGCCCCCCGCGACAGCCCCCTGACCCCTCCACGAGCGGGCGGCCGGGAGCCGTTGCGGTAGAACGCTTGATCCGTCCCTTTATTCCGGCATTTCCGCGATTGCCATCCGCGATTCGTTTGGGTACTGTGGGTGCGCTTTTGTAGTTCCTCACCCGGACCAGTCCAACTTTTATCGCCCACATGCCGCCCCAACCCCACAGCAGCACACTGGCCCGCTCGTCCGGTAGCCCCCTGTGCACCACCCCCGTCCTGCTGCTTTTGCTCTTGGCCTGGGGCCAGTATTCACTGTCTGCTGAATACAAAATCACCAGCATTGCCGACACGGCGCGCGTCAACCGCCATCCCGTCATTAGCGAAACCGGGCTCATTGCCTGGAAGGCCTCCCTGCCCGAGCAGGGGGGAGTCGACCGCTCCTTCATCTACCTCTACACCAACGGCAGCCCCCGGATCATTAGCGACGATCTCGGCCATGAAATAGCCAGCCACATGCCCCCCCAGGTATGGGGCAATACCGTGGCGTGGCAGACCTCCCTTCCCCCGGGAAGAGAACGCAACGACTGGCAGCTTGCCGACGTCCCCCAAGCCGAGGGCGATCCCAAGGTCCTCGAAGGGCGCTACCAGTTCACCGTCGAGCCCCGTGAGGACGGCATAGTCGACCCCAACTACTTCCCCCAGCAGCAGCGGTGGATTCGCCCGGACGGAAGCCAGCAGGATCCACTCGCCGAAACGGCCTCCCGCACCACCAGCCAGATTCGCGGCGGCGGCGACGGCGAAATCATCCTCTGGCGCGGCGAAGCCACCATCCGAATCACCTCCGACAACGTAAACGACCTCGCCCCCGCAGTGGGCGGCGACCTCGTCGCCTGGCAGCGCGCCCGCGGCTGGCCATTCGGCTGGGAAATCGTTCTCTGGAACGGCCAGCAGTACAGCCAGCTTACCACGAATTTCTACTACGACATGGGCACCCGCATTCACAACGACCAGGTCGTCTGGTACGGGTGGGACGGCAACGATTTCGAGATCTACCTCTACGACCACGCGTCCCAGAAGACCACCCAGATCACCGATAACAGCTACGACGACGTTTCGCCCGTCATCTGGGACGGTGTGATCGCCTGGGAGGCCTACGAAGCGGTAGAGGCTGACATCCACATCTTCGACAAGGAAGGCCGCGTGCGGGCTATCAGCAGCAACATCGAGGACGACATCAACCCCCGCATTTGGAACGGGCAGGTCGTCTGGCAGGGATTCGACGGAGACGATTTCGAAATATACCACTACGACGGGGAGCGGACCA
>CBFGVE010000003.1:0-21813 GCA_965651915.1 uncultured bacterium | reverse complement strand
GCTGCAGCGGGCTCGGGATGGCCAGCCGTATCACGTGGCCGCGCTGTTTGGCGCGTTGTTACTCCTGGGGGGGGGGTTGGTTGGGGGGGTGGCGGGCGGCCTTCTCGAGCAGCGAATGGGCCTGGCTCGCGTCGCCGGCCCGCTGGAGCAGCACGGCGAGATTGTAGATGGGGTCGGCGAAATCGGGGTCGAGGCGGTGGCTTTCCTCGAAGGCCTCCACCGCCACCTGGATTTCGCCGAGGTGGCTGGCGGCCACGCCGAGGCTGTTGTGGGCGCGGGACCTTGCCAGCGGGTCGGCCACCTGGTGGGCGATCGCCTTCTGGAAGGCGGCCTTGGCGTGTACGTAGCGGGCGTCTTCGAGGGCGTCCAGGCCCTTCTTGAAGGCTCTTTCGCCGGGGTCGCCCCCGCATCCCGCGAGGAACAACGCGGCCAGGAGTGAAATGCCGATACGGTGGTTCATGAGGCCTCTGAAAGTGGGGCGCATCAGCCGGAAACCCAGAATTTGCGGCTGCGCGGTCCGTCGAATTCGCAGAAAAAGATGCCCTGCCAGGTGCCGAGCTGGAGGCGACCGCCGCGCACGATGACCTGGACCGAGCTGCCCATGAGGCTGGTCTTGAGGTGGGCGGCGGTGTTGCCCTCGGAGTGGCGGTAGGCACCCTCCCAGGGGACTAGACCGTCGAGCAGGTCCTCCATGTCGGCGGCGACATCGGGGTCGGCGTGCTCGTTGATGGTGATGCCGGCAGTGGTGTGGGGAACGAAAACGGTGGCGAGTCCGTCGCGGATGCCGAGAGCGGCGATGGCGGACTGCACATGGAGGGTGATGTCGATGAGTTCGGTGCGGCGGTGGGACTTCAGCAGAATCTCTTTCATAGTCCGCCAGTGTACCCGAGCGCATCGGCTTGGCAAGCGGATTGCCTTGCCGTTTCTCATCCGGCTCCGCTTGACCTCGGGGCGGGTCGGCCCTAAAGTGCGGCCCATGAATATCCCAAACGGGCTGCGGACCCGTCATCCATGACGCTCATTCTGATCGAACTGCTGGCACTGCTGGTTCTTATCGCGCTGTCGGGTTTCTTCTCCAGCACCGAGGTAGCCTACTTCTCGCTCAATCCGCTCGCGGTGCGGCGATTGAAGGCCACGCATCCCGCGCGCGGCGCGCTGGTGGAGTCCATCCTCGCCTCGCCGACGCGGCTGCTCTCGACGATTCTGGTGGGCAACACCCTGGTCAACGTGGCGATTCCCACCTTCATCTACGCAATCGCCAACCGCGTCTGGGAAGGCAAGGGCGAGCTGCCGGCCATCCTGATCTCCCTGGTGGGCCTGATCATTTTCGGGGAGATCGGCCCCAAGCGCGTCGCAGTGGCCTATCCCGAGCGGCTGGCGGTGCTCTACGCCCCGGTGCTCGCCTTCTTCATCCGCGTCCTCACCCCGCTCCGCTTCTTTATGGAGAAGCTGACGTCGATGGCGGCGCACCTGTTCCATCCCCACGGCCGTCGTCTCACCGGCGAGGAGTTCGAGAGCGTGGTCGAGGTGAGCGGGGAGGCGGGCGTGCTCGATCCCGAGGAGCATTCCATGCTCCAGGGCATCCTGCGGCTCGAGGAGCTGAAGGCCAGCGACGTGATGACCCCGCGGGTGGATCTGATCGGCATCGACCTCGACGATCCCGGCGAGGATATCGAGGGCACCGCGCTTCGGGCGCGGGTGCGCAAGCTGCTGCTCTACCGCGGCAGCCTCGACCAGGTGGTAGGCGTGCTCGACGTCCGGCAGTTCCTGATGGACCCCGACCGCAACTACCGCAAGGCAACCCGGCCTCCGCTGTTCATCCCCGAAACCTCCTCCCTGGACAAGGTGCTGGCGCAGTTCCTCCAGCAGGGCCGCCGGACGGCGGTGCTGGTGGACGAGTATGGCGGCACGGCCGGCCTGATCACCCGCGGAGACATTATCGAGGAGGTAGTGGGCGATATCGCCGACGAAAAGGGGGGGCACGAGCTGCTGTTCGATGAGGTGGGCCCCGGTCGCTGGCTGCTCGATGGCCGGGTGAATCTCGACGTGGTCGGTAGCCGGGTGGGCATGGAGTTCGGGGACGAAGGCATAGACCGCATCGCGGGCTGGATCGTCGCGCGCCTCGAACGCATGCCCCGCCCGGGCGACACGGTGGAGAGTGGCGGCCTGCGGTTCACGGTGCGCCAGATGCGCAAGCACCGGGTCTCGCTGGTCGAGATCCGCCGCGAGGAGGCCGCCTGATGCTCACGCTCCAATTCTTCATTGTGGTCGCGATGCTGATTGGCTCGGCCTTCTTCTCCGGGATGGAGACCGGCGTGGTTTCGGTCAATCCGCTTCGTCTTGCCCACCTCAAGCGCAAGGGGGTTCCCCAGGCGTTCATCATCGACCGCTTCCGCCAGCATCCCGACCACCTGCTGGGCACCGCGCTGGTGGGCAACAACATCTGCAACGTGGTGGCCTCGGTGACGGCGGTGAGCCTCGGCACGGCGCTGCTGGGGCTGCCCGGCTATACGATCGCCTACATCCTGCTGACGCTTTCGATGCTGATGTTCGGCGAGTATCTGCCCAAGTCGTGGTTCCAGAGCCGGCCGGCGAGGCGGGTCATGCCACTCATCCGGCTGTTCCAGTTCATCGGCTACCTGCTGTATCCGGCGAGCCGGGTGCTAACCCTGTTGGCTCGGCTTTTTTTTCCGGTTCGTGTGCAGGAGGAAGGCGAGCGGCCGCTGATCACCCGTGACGAGCTGCGCCATCTCACCGAGGAAAGCGCGGCGGTTGGCTCACTTTCGGCGCGCGGCGGGCAGATGATGCGTAAGGTGTTCGAGCTTTCGCACAAGACCTGCCAGGAGGTCATGGTCCCCCTCGCCGACATCCGCGGCGTCACTCCCGACGTCGGCGCCGAGGAAATCATCCGCATTGCCCGCAGCGAGCAGCACAGCCGGCTGCCCGTCTTCGATCCGGTCCTCAAGCGCTACATCGGCATGGTGTACATCTTCGATGTGCTGGCCGATTCGAACCGGGGGGGCAAGACCGCCCGCAGCTACATGCGCCCGCCCCAGTTTGTCGAGGGCGCCACGCCCGCCGAGAGCCTCCTGCCGCGTATGCGGCTGAGCAAGCAGCCGCTCGCCCTGGTCACCGACCACGGCGGCGCGGTGATCGGCCTGGTGACGGTGGAAGACCTGCTGGAAGAGATCGTGGGGCCGCTCTAAAGACGGGGACATCCGGCGGCAGATAGACCGCGATGCGCGTTCCATTGCCTGGACGGGAGACCAGAGCCCACTCGCCGCCCACCCGCAGCACCCGCTCACGCATGCACAGGAGCCCAATGGAGCGTTCGTGGTTGGCCGCCCGGTTATCGAACCCGGCACCATCGTCCTCCACGCTGGCGTAGATTCCCCCGTCGCGGATCTCGATGCGCACCTCGATGCGCCGCGCACCGGCGTGCCGCAGCGCATTGGTCAGCGCCTCCTGGATCGTCCGGAACAGGATCAGCTCGTGGTCGCGTGGGATCGGGGGGAGGCTGGGCGGCCGGGCGATGGTGACAGGATAGGGCGTGCAGGAATCCATGTCTTCGACCAGGGTGTCGAGCGCGGCGAGCAGCCCGAGATCCTCGAGCATGGCGGGGTGGAGCGTCCGGGCGATCCGCCGCACGGCGTCGAGGCAGTCGTCCAGACGGGCGAGCACCTTCTGGCAGGTCTCGCGGTACCGCAGGTCCTCGGCGGGAATGGAGGCGACCTCCATGCGGGCGAGGGTGAGGAGCTGGCCCAGATGGTCGTGCAGCATCTCGCTGGTATGCCGCCGGTCGGCCTCCAGCGCCGAGATGAGCGCGTCGGGACTGCAGGACTCGCGGGCTGACCCTTGGCTGAACATCAGAGAATCGTCCCGGGTTCGAGCTGGGCCGCCTCGGGAATCTTCTGCTCCCACTCGGCGGCTGCGGCGATGAAGCGGTCGACCTGTTCGCGGGCCGACCCGGTGAGCGCGGCCGCCTGCGAGACGATGTGGTGGAGCGCGCCGCTGGCAAGTCCCACCCGCGCATCGGCGGCGAGCCGTTCGACCAGATTGTTGTCCTTCACCCGGCCGCTGCGCAGGTCGCGGGCGACCGCCACCGCGTGCTCCTTGATCGCCTCGTGGGCGCTCTCGCGGCCGGCGCCCGCCTTCACCGACTCCATGAGTACCGTGGTGGTCGCAAGAAATGGGCCGTAATAGGCGTTCTCGCGGTCGATCACGGCGGGATTCACCTCCATCTGGTTGAGCACCGTCAGAAAGGTTTCGAGCAGCCCGTCGAGCGCGTAGAAGGCGTCGGGAAGGGCCACCCGGCGGACCACCGAGCAGGAGACGTCGCCCTCGTTCCACTGGTCGCCGGCCAGGCCTTCGGCCATGGCGAGGTGGCCGCGGAGGATTACATGGAAGCCATTGATCCGCTCGCAGCTCCGGCTGTTCATCTTGTGGGGCATGGCCGAGGAACCCACCTGGCCGGGGGCGAAGCCTTCGCCCGCCAGCTCGTGGCCGGCCATGAGGCGCAGGGTCCGGGCGAAGCTCGAAGGCGCGCTGCCCACCTGGTAGAGCGCGGCGATCACCTCGAAATCGAGGCTGCGCGGATAGACCTGGCCCACGTTGGTCCAGGCGCGCGCGAAGCCAAGGTGGTGGACGACGCGGTCCTCGAGCCGGGCCACCTGATCGGCGTCGCCATTGAACAGGGTAAGCTGGTCGAGCTGGGTTCCGACCGCGCCCTTGAGGCCGCGCACCGGGTAGTCGCGCAGCAGCGAGTCGATCCGGTCGCAGGCGCGCAGCAGCTCCTCGCCGAACATGGCAATGCGCTTGCCCAGGGTCGTCGGCTGGGCGGCGACGTTGTGGGTGCGGGCGGTGAGCACCCGGTCGCGCTGCTCGCCCGCGCGGCGGGCCATCTTCAGCAGGGCGGCGACCGTTTTCACCCGGACGAGCCGGAGCGACTTGAGCACCTGGAGCTGCTCGACGTTCTCGGTGAGGTCCCGGCTGGTCATTCCCTTGTGGATGTGCTCGCAACCGGCCAGGCCGCAGAACTCCTCGATGCGCGCCTTCACGTCGTGGCGGGTTTCCGCCTCGCGGCGGCGGATCGAATCGAGATCGACCTGGTGGCGTACGCGCTCGTAGCTGGCGATAGCCTCGGCCGGCACGTCGAGCCCCAGCTCGCGCTGGGCCTTGAGGACGGCAATCCAGAACTCGCGTTCGAGGACGACGCGGCCCTCCGCGTTCCAGATGGCGCGCATCGCGGGGGAGGCATAGCGGTCGGCGAGAACATTGGGTATGGAAGTCATGGGGATAGGGAAGGCTCCTTGATCTGAATGCCCAGGGCCGCGCAGAGCGCGACGAAATCGCGGTGGCAGGACTGGGCGATATGCTTGACGATGTCCAAGTTTAAATCTTCATACTGGTGGATAGCGATATTCCGGAAGCCGGTCATGGCCCGTAGCGCCAATGCCAGCTTCGCGTCGATCAGCCCGGCACGGGTCAGCAAGTTAAATGCCTCAGCACTGCTTTGGGGAATTCCCAGGTGCCGCTTTGCCGCGAGATGCATGGCCATGTCGATAGCGGCCTGGCAGGCGCGCTCTATATTCAAGGTCAGCGCATCCAAATGCGTGAAGTCATCGAGATCGGGGCAGGCGGTAAATTCCTCGCGAATGCGCCGGAGGCAGCGTTCGATCACCGAGCCTTTATTGAGGAGTACGTCATCAGGCGACGGTATAGGCACGCAGCACCTCCTGGCGATCTTCCTGGAGTGCCGCATAGAGCGACAGGCAGGTGGCGAGGAACCTCTCCGTGAAAAACACGTCCTTGGCGAACAGGCGCTGGCCGTGCTCGATGACCTCTCGGGCGTAGACCAAATTGCGGGAAGACAGGACCCCAAGATCGGCGGGGCGTCCGAGCACAGCCTCCAGATCGGCGGCGAGCTGGAGGCGTTCGGCGGGTGAAACCAGTTGCTTGGGGAAGAGAAGAACGGCGATGTCCACATCGCTGCCGGGGCGGGCGGCTCCCTGGGCGACTGAACCGTGCAGGAAGGCCGCGCAGACCGCGGGCTCGGCACGGAGGAGGTCCACCGCCTGGGCGAGGGCGTCGGCAGGGATCGCAGACTGGAAACGCGGACTTTTCACGCCCGCACCTTAGCGGCAAGCCTCCGCCCCGGGCAAGCCCCGAAAAAGGGGTCAGTCATTTATTATTGTCATTTTTCCTCCCGCCGACCGTCTGCCCGGCGCAAAGGCTTGATTCGCCCGATAGCCACCGCCAGTATCGCGGGCCATGAACGACCCCGAGAACCAGAAGCTGCTGCGGGCCTGCTACACCGGCATGTTCGTGCAGGCGATGGTGATCAACCTGACGCCGCTGCTGTTCATTCCGCTTAGGGAACTGCTCGGCCTCAGTTTCGAGCAGGTCGGCCGCCTCGTACTCATCAACTTCCTCGTCCAAATGGCGGTGGACCTGGTCTGCTGCGGCCTGGCCGATCGAACAAGCGTGAAGTTGCTGACGGTGCTGGCGAATCTGTTAGCCGGTTTCGGGCTCTGCCTGTTCGCCCTGGCGCCGGGCTGGATGCCGGATCCCTATGCGGGTCTTGTGCTGGGCACGGTGGTGTTTTCGGCGGGCTGCGGACTATTGGAGGTACTGCTGAGCCCGATCGTGAATGCGGTGCCTTCCGAGCGCAAGGCGGGCAGCATGGCCATTCTCCACGCCTTCTATCCCATCGGCAAAGTGGTGGTGATCCTGTTCACGGGCTACGCGCTGTACCGCTTCGGGGCGCGCCACTGGCACTGGATCGCGCTGGCCTGGGCGGTCGTTCCCCTCGCCAACGCGGCGAACTTTCTCCGGGTGCGCATTCCCCGGCTGTCCGAGGCGGGGCGCCGCCAGACGCTGCGCTCGCTGGTGCGCCTGCCCTCCTTCTGGCTGGCGGTGCTCGCGCTCGGCTTTGCCGGGGCGACGGAGCTGACCCTGGCCCAGTGGACCTCGGCCTTCCTCCAGGCTGGATTGGGGCTTTCCAAGGCGGCGGCTGACCTGGCGGGCTTCGTGCTGTTCGCGGCGGGCATGATCGCGGGCCGCATCTGGTTTGGTTTCCGGGGGGAATCGGAGCACCTGAGGGGAGCCCTGCTGGGGGGAGGCCTCGGGGCGGCGGGCGCATGCCTGCTGCTGGCGTTCTCCCCCTGGCCCGCCCTGTCGCTGGCCGCCTGCGCGCTGGGTGGCTTTTCGGTGAGCCTGCTCTGGCCGGGGATCGTATCGCTCGCGGCGGCGCGCTTCCCCCTGGCGGGGGCCTCGATGTTCGCACTGCTGGTGGCGGCGGGGGACGCCGGCGCGGGGCTGATGCCCTGGGCCTTCGGCGCGATTGCCGACCGGGCCGCCGCCTTTCCGGAGTGGGTGCGGCTGGCCGGCGCGGTGCCCGGCAGCGAGTCGCTGGGGTTGCGGGCGGGCCTGCTGGCAGCGGCGCTGTGCCCGCTCGCGATGGCGTTCCTGCTTGCGCCGCTCTTCCACCGTTGCCATCGCGAGCCGGGGCGTGCTATGACTGGCGCCCATGAGTGACAGCGACCCCAGTTCCCCTATCTATCTCTGGTTCGACACCGAATACTCCGACCTCGATCTCGACCGCGCCCGCATCCTCCAGATCGCCCTGATGGCGACCGACGAGCAGCTTCGCCGGCTGCGGCCGCGCGAGGAGGACCTCAATCTCCTGGTGAGGCTGCCTGCGGATGCCGACCTAAGCCCCTGGGTGCAGGAGAACCTCAAAGCGCTGCTCGACCGCTGCCGGAGCCCCGAGGCTCTGGACCTCGCCGAAATCGACGCCCAACTGGCCGCCTACGTCGAGCGGGTGGTGGGAGGGCGCACCGATGCCAAGCCCATCCTGGCCGGCAACAGCGTCTACTCGGACATGGTGCTGGCCCGCAAGCATCTGCCCCGTTTCCGCAAGGCGATCCACTACCGCCTGCTCGACGTGAGCACGCTGAAGATCCTCTGGCAGGACTGGCGGCACGGCACCGCGTTCGACAAGGACTCCCTCGAGGCCGTGCGGGAGAGCTATCCGGGGGATCCCGCCGAGGTGACTGGACAGGCCCACGACGCCTTCTTCGACATCCAGGCCTCGATGGCCGAGCTGGCCTACTACCGTAAACACTGGGGGCTGGGCGGGATGCCGGGTCCCGGCTGATTCGCTAAGCCTCTACTCCCCGTCCGCCTTCGCCGCCTCGGCGCCAACCGTTTCGACCGATCCGTCGAGCGCCATGAGCAGGGTCTCGACTGCGAGATCGGGATACTTCTGGTTGATCAACGCTTCGAGCTTTTTGAGGTGGAGGCCATGCGCGGCGGTTTCGGTCTCGGGATCCTTGGCCAGGTCGGTGTTCAGAATCACCTTGTAGGCCCCGCAGTCGCGGTGGTCGAGCAGGATGACGCGCTTGACGTGGTGGAGGGCGATGGACACCTCGAGGTGGTCCCAGAACGTCTTGTTCCAGGCGGGGTACTTGTCGGTCAGGGCGCCGAGCGAGGCCCCGGCCAGGATGACATGGTCGTACTTGTCGCGCAGGCCGCGGCTGGCCATGAAGCGCTCGGTATCATCCACCAGCCGGTAGTCCATGCAGCTCAGCAGCATCGCCTCGGTGCCGCCGCTGGCGCCGGCCTCGACCTGGGCAAGCAAGCCAAGGGCGAGGGCCGCACCGAACCATCGAGCTCCAGCAGAATGGCGTCGGAGCCTCCGACCGCGTCGCGGACGACCGAACTCATTCTCTAGCACAACGGGGCGATCGACCGTGGGCCAGCGGGGCACTGCACCGTCGGTGGATTCAATCGGGGCGGCGGGTTGGTCGTCTGTCATGCCGCTGGTATAGCGCCACAACGCTGCCGCCGCAATCCTTAAAAGTCCGCCTCCATCCGGCCAGGCATGAAACGGCGGCGGGCAACGACATGGTGGCTTCTGTACACGGCACAGCCCATGCTGTATACATTCCGGGAGGGAGGCCAATCGCTATAATGGCTCAAAAGAAAATCCAACTGATCACCCGGCTTGAGCATGGCTGTCACCGCAACCTTCTTCGCGGGGTGGCTGAGTATGCCGCCGGCCGCGAAGACTGGGAGCTGTTCGTCAGCCCATTCGAAACGACGGCGGCGGGAGGGTTCTACAACGATTCGGTCGATGCCATTATCGTCCATCACAACCTAGACGACCAGTTGTCCCGCCTTGGTCTCGACTCCGCCATTCCGGTCGTCTACTTCAGCCACCACCAGCAAAATCCGCGGCTGAAAAATCATGTGCAGATATTTCCGGACGAAACGCTCATCGGACGCATGGCGTCAGCCCACTTCAGGGAGCGAGGATTTGGAACGCTGGTGTATGCCCACAATGGACGGTGGCCAAGCTCAGGCGCCAGGGGCCGCGCGTTCGCGGATGAAAACCGATCGCACAACCTCCCGACCCACTGGCTCGATGTTGGAAAAGCGCTCAGCGCCAACCCCAAAGCCGCTGTTTCGGTTCTGGCAAAACAGCTTTCGACTTTTGATACTCCCATGGGCCTATTCGCGATCAATGATGTGACCGCATCCCTCCTGCTCAGGGCACTGAAGCGAGCCGACATCGACGTGCCCGGAAAAGCCGCCCTGCTGGGGGTGGACAACGACGAATTGCTATGCGCGGCCCAACGGCCCGCGCTTTCCAGCATCGATACCAACCGGGTCGGCATCGGCCACACGGCCGCGGCAAGTCTGGAGGGCCTGCTGAATGGAACCCTGCGGCCTGGCACCTGCATCCCGGTGCCCCCCTCGAAAGTTTCGGTACGGACCAGCACCGATTTTCTGGCGGCATCCTATTCCAGCTCGAGACCGGACAAGTCGCATTCGAACCGGTACAGATACGGATCCCCTTTTTCTGGATGGCTCATTCCCAGCCCCCAGGACATGGGTTCGGCCTCCTTCGAGTCGCTAAAGGCGTCTGGCCGGTACCCCCCCCGGGGCGCCCGGAGGATTGGACACCACCGCCACGGGACGAAAGTGAATGCCGTCCGGTGCGTACTGGATGGTGCGCCGGACCCCTTTGGGACCAATCCAGCCGATAAGCGCCGCTACGCCCGAGCCATGCGGCCAGACCAGCACTTCGTGCCCGCCCTGAACCAGCGGATTGAACGGGTGCTTCTCATAGGGCCCTTCGGGATGGTCGGCAATGGCAACTCCCATCATGGTCTGCTTTGGGGTGCGCCCCATGCCCCGCCCCTTGTAGTACCACCAGTACGTTCCATCCCGCACGATCAGGCTAACATCGCAGACGCGAAAGCTGTCGAAGTTCCGGAGGTCGTCGACCGGGTAGCGGACCTCGGTGGGGCGGTTGAGCGGATTCTGCGGCAGCTTCGTCCAGGGTCCGTCCGGAGAGTCCGACACGGCAAGCCCCTCGGATGCCGGGCTGGTGGCCGTCCACGGCCTATCCGCCCCGTCGTAGGCGAGATAGTACTTCCCGCCTGCGACCAGGATGCCGGGAGTGTAGACGCCCTCCTCGTCCCAGGTCCCCGGGCCGCCTTTGCCCAGGGCCTCTCCCTGCTCCTCCCAGGCGAACCCGTCTTTGGAGGTGGCATACCAGACCGTGGCGGAGTAGCCGTGGGGGTACTGGTAGACGCCCGGTTCATCGAGCACCTTGGAGTACCACACGTAGTAGGTGTCGCCTACCTTGATGACGTCGCTGGGATCTCTCCGGCACACGCCCTTCTCCGGGCCGAGGCCCGTGATTTCATGGTAGGTGAAACGGATCACCGGGAGATCGCCGAATGCTTCCTGGCCCGCCTGCAGCGGGCCGGTATTGCCCATTCCCAACAAAGTGGCCAGACCGATCCATGCGGATACGCCGTGTTTGGTGAACATCCTCATTTCATCGCTCCTTATGGTTCTCGTTACGTTTTAGGGCCAGACCACCGCGAAGTAGGGTTCCTCTTCGTTAGGAAATGCAGCGCTTCGTCACCGCTCTTTATCGCCTACCATGCGGGCAGGCTCCATAGCCACGGTGAAAAAACCGGCGTCGATTCGTCTGAATAATGAAACCCCCTCGCCCGGAGTCCCGACGGCGCCACCAAACGTCTCAACCGCCGGGCGGATGAAAAGCCCCAGCCCGCAACCGGCGGGGCGACACCCGCCAGTGCTTGCGGACGAACTTATTGAACTGCTGCAGGTCGGCGATCCCAATCTGGGGGGCGATCCGCTTGACGGGAAGTGTGCTGCTCACCAGCAGGTGGCGGGCGCGCTGCGCCCGGCGTTGCGAGAGGTAGTCGAGCACCGTCTGGGCGGATTCTCTTTGGAAGACGCGGGTGAGGTGGCTGCGTGAACAGTCCAGGGCCCGCGCCACGGCGGCCACATTCAACGCTTGCCCCAGATGCTCCTCGATGTAGCTGATCGCTCGCTGATAGAGGGGATGGACGGGCGTGTCCTTCCGAGCCGGGCCACCAGAACCCGACAGCGTCCACAGAAGGTTCCACAGGCAAACCTCGGCCCGGACCGGCTGCACCGGGAAAACCTGCATCGCCGAGAGCAGGGCATCCATCATGGCGGCGAAGTTGCGCTGGCAATCGTGGAACAGGGCGATAGACTGGGCCTCCGCAGCCGGCCCGGCAGGAAGGGTGAAGAGAATGTAGACATGCCGAGCCGGCCCCCGAAAGCGATAGGTCAGCCGACGGCCCGGAGAAATCACGCTGACCGCCCCAGGAAAAATCTCGAACGCCTCCTCGTCGACCTCCAGACGGGCCTCGTACTGGTAGGCGTGCAGGCACCACAGGTTCCGCAACTTCCAGTGCTCGACCCGGTTCTGGCCATGGAGCCCCATACCGATATCAACCACTTTTGGCTTCGCAGACAGCCATATTTCACTATGAGACGAATGCATCGGGGTTCAATTTGACCACAAAAGCGTGATCATGACAATTGCAGAGGCGGTGGAACAGGGTGATCGTAAGGCGACATGAGGTGGCAGGTGGCGTTCAGCCCAGGCTCGCTTCGACCTGCTTTTTCTGGGCACAACACAACAAGCATCCATTCAAGGAGACTCTTATGGACACCCGCCAAACCGGATTTGGAAGCCTAACCCCCGAGCAGGTGGAGCACTACAACCGCGAGGGATACATCGTGCTTCGCGGCCTGCTGGACCCCTCCGAGCTGGCTCCTGTCCGGGAGTCGCTGAACAAAAAGGTATCCGAAATTGCCCTGCGCCTCAAGGAGATGGGGCTGATCGAGGACCTCAAGGAACACGAGCCCTTCGAGCATCGCCTGGCCGAGCTGTTCCGCAATCTCGACGGGAAGACTTTCAACACGTTCGGCCGGAGCTGGCGCGACCGCGAGCCGGGATTCTTCGACCTGATGAGCAACCCCAAGATCCTCGACGCGGTCGAATCCCTCATCGGACCGGAACTGTTCTCCAACCCGGTCTACAACATCCGGCCCAAGGTCCCCAAGGTGGCGGCGGGCGCGGTGCCGTGGCATCAGGACAAGTCCTACTGGCCGGATGCCAATTCCAATCCGGTGATTACGGTTTGGATTCCCCTGGTGGATGCGGACGAGGAGAATGGGTGCCTCCGGCTGGTGCCCCACACCCATACCAGCAACGTTGTCTCGTTCCACAAGGAAACCCGCACCGGAACCAGCTACACCGAGCTGGATCCCGAGGAACTCGAGGAGGCCATCTACGAGCACGGGGTGCTGATTCTTCCGGTCAAGGCGGGAAGCGCGATTCTGTTCAACGACCGCCTGATGCACATGTCGACCCTCAACCTCAGCGACAACCGGGTTCGCTGGAGCGTGGACCTGCGGTATCAGCCCACCGACCAGGACCCCATGCCGCAGCACGGCGTGGGCTTCCTGGCCCGTAGCCGGAAGCACCCCGAGCGCGTAGCCACCCTGGAAGACTGGCTGGCGGAACGGCCCGAGCACGAGCCCGCCGGAGCGCTGCCATGAATACGGATCTCGTTTTGTAAACCGTCACCGAGCAGGCCGGAAGGAGCACCCGTGAGCGCTATTTCAGTTTCACCGAGAGAACGGGAGGCGATGCGCCGTCTTGCCGAGCGCCTCGCCCAGGCGGCGGACGCCTGCCGCGAGCGGGATACCGCGGAGCTTTGGCGGCGGCTCAACGACCTGGATCCGGTCAGGCCTATGGTGTGGATCAACGAGGTTCCCTGGAACGAGTTTTCGGACATGGACGACATGAAGCTCGTTTGCCGCGACCCGGCGCTGCGGGACATCGAATTCGTAATGCGCAAGACCCTCTTCCAGTGGGACCACTTCCGGGTAGACATGATCGTGGAGAACTGGCTGGCCAGTCCAAAAATCTGGCACACAACCGGCTTTGGATTCACCACCCGCGAAGATACCCTGGCCCAGCATGCGAAGGGCGGCGTGGTATCCCACCGCTACCACCCCCAGATCACCGGCCCGGAGGACCTGGAGAAGTTCACAACCCCCAGCGTCACGTACGACCGCGAGGCCACGGAAAGCATCCGCACCACGCTGGAGGATATGGTGGGGGACATTCTTCCGGTCCGGCTGGCCGGGGTGCGCCATATCTGGTTCACGTCCTGGGACGTTCTGTACACCCTGATCGACCCGGCGGAGTTCATGTACGACATGATAGACCGGCCGGCGTTCATTGAAGAGATGGTCCGGCGCTATGTGGCTGCCCAGCTCGCACAGCTCGATCAAATGGAAGCCCTCGGCCTGCTCTCCCCTGGAAATGCAAACGTCCGGGTGGGCTCGGGCGGTTATGGCTATACCCGCGAGCTACCGCCAGGCTTGTCGCCCACGCCATGTGCCCCCAGGGAGATGTGGGGGTGCAGCAACGCCCAGATTTTTGCCGAGATCTCCCCCGAGATGCATTGGGAGCTGGCGCTGAAACATGAGATTCCCTGGCTGGACCGCTGGGGCATGAATTACTATGGGTGCTGCGAGCAGCTCCACGAAAAAATCGACCTCCTGAAGAGAATTCCCCGGCTGCGAAAAGTATCGCTGAGCCCACGTTGCGATATTGAAAAGGCCCGCGGGCGCGGGGCGGATGCATACGTGCTCTCCGTCAAACCGAATCCCGCCATCATGGTGTCCAATCCATGGAGTCCGGAACTCGCCCGGCGCCAGATTCGCGGACTTCTGGAACACCTGCACGGAGCTTCCGCAGAACTCATCCTGAAGGACCTTTCCACGCTCCGCGGCGACCTTACCCGGCTCGAGGACTGGGCAAGAATCGCCATGGAGGAGGTCTGCGACTTCCCATCCACCGCATGAATCCTTCCCGCCCCCCCGGCCCAGCATCGCCCGCACGGCGGACAGGGAAGCGACTCCGGGGTGGTCAGTAAAAGCTTCCCTCAGTCGCGTCTTCGCCCAACGCATCGCCGTCGAAGACCGGGCGGGTCACCGGATCGTGGTAGGGGACGCCCCGCCGGTCCAGCATCGGCTTGAACGAGTCAAGCCGCCGGAGGAAGTCGTCAAAGTCCCGGGCCTCTTTCGGCGACCAGGCGACTTCGGCGAGCGCGGTCGCCCGCGGATAGGCCATGTACAGCGCATGCGCGGGCGTTGAAATGAATGCCGTCCACAGGTTGCCCTGCAGGCCGAGAATGAGGGGCTCCAGCTCGGGGGTGAAGGTTTCCGGAACCGGCTCGAACGAGTAGGCTTCGGCGAGGTCGGTGTTTTTACGGATTGCCCGGGGCTGGGTGCTCCAATCCGCGACCTGATAGTGGTCGAGGTAGGTGTGGGTACTCGGGGTGCGGATGATGTGGTGGCCGGATTGGGCAGCCCATAGGGCTTCATCCCTTTGGGTGAAGGTCCGCCACTGCATCACGGCGGCACGCTGATCGACCCCGCCATCGAGTATTTCATCCCACCCGACCAGGGTCCGGTCATGCCCGGCGAGAAAGTTTACCATGTGGTCGACGAAGTAGCTCTGCAGGCCATTTTCATCCCCAAGCTGGTTCTCGGCAATCCGGGCTTGGCACTTCGCGCAGGCCTCCCAGCGCTCCTTCTTCACCTCGTCGGCGCCAATATGGATGTGCTTGCTAGGAAAAAGTTCCATGACCTCGGTCAGCACCTGCTCCATGAAGGGATAGACCTGTTCATTGCCTGCGCAAAGAACTTCTGGGCGGGGTCCCCAGGCGGTGGGCACCACGTAGGGGCCGCCGGTACAACCTAGGTGGGGATAGGCGGCCAGCACCGACTGCGCATGGCCGGGCATGTCGATTTCAGGCACCACGGTGATAAACCGCTCAGCCGCGTAGGCAACGACCTCGCGGATTTCTTCTTTGGTGTAGAACCCGCCGTAGGGAATCCACCCGCCTGCTCCATCCTCGGAGCTTCCGCTTTTGTGTAGCCGGATGGAGCCCACTTCGGCCAGCCTCGGATAGGCGTCGATTTCAATGCGCCAGCCCTGGTCGTCGGTCAAATGCCAGTGGAACGTGTTGAACTTCTGGAGGGCCATCAGATCGATGAAGCGCTTCATGAAGCCGACATCGAAAAAGTGCCGGCTCACGTCGAGCATCATTCCGCGCCAGGCGAATCGCGGGTAGTCGGTGATGTCGACGCAGGGAATGTACGCCCCTCCATCGCCCGCCTCCCGAATGAGCTGCCGCAGGGTCTGGATGCCGTAGAACAAGCCCGCCGGGGTCTGCGCTTCGATCCGGAGGCCGGATGGGGTAGACTGCAGTCGGTAGCCTTCCGCTTCAAGGTCGCTGCGGGAGGTGATGGCCAGGATAATCCCGCTCGCGGGCGGGATGTCCACCGGCGAGAGTGCCGCGTCCGGCAGAGCCTCCCGCAGGGCACAGACGACCGATCCGGCTGGACCGGGGGCATGCAGAGGCATCGCGCCGCTAAGCGCGAGCGAACCCTCGCCCCGGACGATTTGGACGGGCCGCGGAATAATGGCGATGGCGCCCTCCTCCGTGCCCGGCCCAGCCGCAGGGCGCTCGATGAGGCGATCTCGCTCCTCCGCCAGGCGCTTTTTCTCGCGAAGAGCCTTCTTCTTCGCTCGATGAAGGCGAACGCTTTTTTCGTACTCCCGAAACGATTGGGTCAGCGGATGATCTTCCGGGGGGATGGGAAAGCGGGACGCGATGGTCCGTAGGCGTTCACGTGCCGCCCGGGCCCCGGGCTCCGTCTTCCCGGTCATATCGACATAGCCCTGCTCGCCGCGCCGATCGCCGCAGAACCAGAGCCGGTCCTGACCGTCCAGCAGCCATTGCGACGTCCGCACCATGGGATGGGTGCCGTACAGACAGAAGACAAACTCGCGCGGTGTCCCCGGCTGGTCCCGGAGAATCCAGGCGAAGCTCTGTCCATCGAGCTTCTCCGCCTCGGGCGGTTCGGTCCCGGCAAGATCGGCGAGGGTGGGAAAGACATCCGAGAGATCGATCAACTCGTCTCGCGCTCCCCGCGGCTCGACCTGCCCCGGCCCGTAGACGACAAACGGAACTCGCGGTCCCCGTTCCTGGTGCAGGGAACCTTTGCCGTAATGTGCCGTTCCATTGTCTCCAGTGAAGATAATGATGGTATCGTCGAGCAGGCCCTGCTCCCGGAGGTTCTGCTCGATGCGCCCGAGCAGCACGTCGATGTAGGCCATGTTGGCGGCCAGGGTGGGTTCCGACCGCTCGCCGGCTACGGGATTGCCCGCCTCGTCTACCACCGGCGTGGGCAGGTAGTCGTGGCGATTCCGGTCGAAATCCCAAGACACATGGGGAAGACACATCGGGTAATAGACGAAGAAGGGCTCGTCCCGGTGGCGCTCGGTGAACTCCCGGATGAATTCGACGAATAGATCGGGACCGTAGTCCCCCGGGCCGGTGTCCACCGGCTTCCCATTACGCAGGATAGCCGGATGCCAGTATCGGGCGGTCCGGCCCGGAAGCACCATGCCCTCGGTCTCGACCGGCCCATCGAATTCCGGATAGTTCAGCCAAAGAAACGATTCGCCGAAACCACCCTGTTCCGGCGTACCCGCGAGCTGCCACTTGCCAACGATCGCCGTCTGGTACCCCGCGTCCTTCATCAGGGTTCCTATCGTGGGAAACCGAGTGAAAAAATTGCCTTCTTCGCCCGACGGCTTCATGTTGTTGTGGAACCACCGGGTCTGATGGGCATAGCGCCCGGTCATGAGCATAGCCCGGGTTGGACTGCAGATCGGGGTGGCCCATGCCGTGCGGAAATAGACGCCCGCCTTCGCCATCCGGTCCAGGTTCGGCGTCCGGTGCTCGGGATGGCCGTATACGCCGAACTCTTTGGCCGACACGTCGTCCGCCATCACGAGAATCACGTTCGGCCGGCTCCGGGCCGCCACCGATGCATCGGGGAGAAGCAGACCGGGCAGAACCGACAAGCCGAGGAGGATAAAGGAGGGACATGCTGTTTTCACAACCGCCCATACTACCCGCTTCCTTCGGCCACCACCATCGCACGGCAACAAAACGGGCCATGAACGTATATGAAAAATGAAAAAGCCCGGGCGCTGCCAAACCGCCAACCCCGCACCCCCGGGGCGATTCCCGCCAGCACTACTCAGGCGGATAATGCTTGCCACGGGGTCCGGGGCTTGGACATGCTCGCGTCCTGATCTTCCTGACCTTGGAACCCATGAAGCGCCCTACGCCACCGCCCCTTCCGCTCGACCAGGCCTTCGCCGCGCTCCACCGCGCGTGGGGCCCGCAGGGCTGGTGGCCCGCACGCAGCTCCCTGGAAATGATGGTGGGGGCCATCCTCACCCAGAATACCGCCTGGACCAACGTGGAGCGGGCCATCGCGCGCCTCCGCCAGGAGCGGGCGCTCAGCCTCGCCGCGCTCCGGCGTACCCCTGAAGCCCAGCTCGCCGAATGGATCCGCCCTTCGGGCTACTTCAACCAGAAGGCGCTTCGGCTTAAGGCACTAGTCGGGCTTGTAGACGATGCCTATGGCGGTTCGCTCCGGCGGCTGCTGCAGGACGATCCCGACCGCCTGCGCGTGCGGCTTCTCGCGGTCAACGGCATCGGCCCGGAAACGGCCGACAGCATCCTGCTCTATGCCGCGCACGCGCCCTACTTCGTGGTGGACGCCTATACCCGGCGATTCCTCGTGCGCCACGGCGCACTCGGCGCGAAGGCCTCCTACGACGAGGTCGCGGCGCTCTTCACCCGGGCCCTCCCCGCCTCCGCCGCCCTCTACAACGAGTTCCATGCCCTCATCGTGCGCCTCGGCAAGGAGCACTGCCACGCCCGAACGCCGCGCTGCGCAGGCTGCCCGCTGGAGCCCTTTCTGCCCGCAGGCGGGGCGGTGTCCTCGTGAATTCCCGCCTCCGCCTCCTCCTGCTCGCGCTCGCGCTGGCCGCCACCCCCGGCTGCGCTCTCCTCCCCAGGAAAAAGCCCCCGCCCGAGGTGCGGCCGGTGGCCCAGCCGGGCATCTTCGCCGAGGTGGTCAAGGTCGGCGCCGACGGACGCCATGTGATCCTCGCCTGCACCTTCCCGCCCGCCCAGGAAACCACCGCGCGGGTGTTCCGGGGGGGACAGGTGGTCGGCCGGGTGGAGCTGACCGGCTGGTCCCGCCGACACTATCTCGCGGCGAATGTTCTTGAAGGAACACCACAAGTAGGCGATTTTGTAAGGCCTTGAACGCGCCGCGCCCCGCAAGCGCGGCGGAACACGGAGAACCCTATGCTCGCTTCCTTCGCCATCGCCATGCCTGGCGGTCCCGAACTGATCTTCATCCTGCTGGTGCTCGTCCTCTTCTTCGGGGCCAAGCGCCTTCCCGAGCTATCCCGCTCCATCGGCCGCAGCCTCTCCGAATTCAAGAAGGGGCGCAAAGAGGGCCTGCTCGAGGAGGAGGAGAGCAAGGCGAAGCAGAAGCGCGAAGACGCTGGAGACTGACCGGGGCCGGGTAGCGGGAAGAAGGTGCCGGCTAGCCTGTTCGCGTAGCCGCCTGCGCTTTGCCCACGTAGTGCCATGACCAGCGAATTCATTCTCCTCCTCCTCGGCCTCGCCGTGCTCACCGGGGGCGCCGACCTGCTTGTCCGGGGGGCGTCCTCGCTCGCCCGCCGCCTCGGCCTCACCCCGCTGGTCATTGGCCTCACGGTAGTAGCCTTTGGCACCAGTGCGCCTGAAATGACGGTGAGCATTGGCGGCGCGCTTACCGGAAAGGGCGACATCGCGGTGGGAAACGTGGTGGGCTCCAACATCTTCAACATCGGCCTCATCCTCGGCCTCGCCGCGCTGATCACGCCACTGAACATCAAGGTCAGTCTGATCCGGATCGACGTGCCCATCCTGATCGCGGTTTCCCTGCTTGCCGCCACCCTCGTGCAGTCGGCCGCCATTCCCCGGATCGGCGGCGCGGCGCTGCTGCTCGGCCTGCTCGCCTATACCTACGGCAGCGTGAAGCTCGCCCGGCGGCAGGCCCGGGCCGAAGCCGCCGCCGAAGTCGAGGAGGAATTCGAGCAGGGCATTCCGCCTACGATGCGCTCCCTGCCAGCCGATCTGCTGGCGATTGCCGGCGGGCTCGCCCTGCTCGTCGCCGGCTCGAAGCTGCTGGTGGACTCTGCCACCGGCATCGCCACCCGCCTGGGCGTAAGCGACGCAGTGATCGGACTGACCATCGTGGCGGCGGGCACCAGCATGCCTGAACTCGCCACCTCGGTGGTCGCGGCTTTCCGACGGCAGGCAGACATCGCGGTGGGGAACATCGTCGGCTCCAACCTCTTCAATCTGCTGGGCATTCTGGGCGCCGCCGCCGTGGTGCGTCCGCTCAGCGCGCCGGGCATCGGAACGCTCGACCTCGTGGCCATGGTCGCCTTCGCCGTCGCGCTCCTGCCCCTGCTATGGACCCAGCGCCAACTCCAGCGCTGGGAGGGAGGACTCCTGCTCGCCGGCTACGCGGCCTACCTCTGGGCGCTTTGGCCCGATTAGGACCCATAAAGAAATTGGCACTTTCAAGCTATCCGGGTGATATACCGTTGGCTATACCGCTGACTCGAAGGCATTCTCCCCCCGCTTCCAGCAGACGAATTTCGCATTACTTGTTGAGCCCATTGCCTTGATCACAGTTTCGTTGTCAAACCCCGGAAGTTTCTGAAGTCGAATGAGAAGTTCCTTCATGCCAGTCGATTCGCTAGGAATCGCACAACCGCCTCGATCGCCCAGCAGGAGCCAGAACATGTCATCAACGAGTGGCCCTTCATCGGTCGTCAGGATGCCTACTTCCTTCAACTGATCCCACCGTACCGATTCGGTCCTTCCGTCCGGCATTGTCCGAGTAACGATCCGATTATCGAATGTGATTCGATCCACTCCCTTCGCCACGAATGGTCGCTTCTTGTGGTTGAATACGACATAAGCTGCACCAGCAAGCGCAACGAATACTGCAGCCACAGAAAATCCGGCCAGGGGGCCGGATGCATACGGGAAGACGGCAAAGAATAGCCAAGGGCTGATGCCGACGCCCACAAGCACCAGCATGGCAGCAAGTATTGCTTTTAGATAATCGTTCAAACGGAACATACAATTGTATACCGTCCTTTCGGAGCAGTCTGGATATTGGAGGCGGAGGTTGCAACACCAATTTCTGCGGAGGGGTTCGTAGCGCGGCCGTGAGGCCGTATCCCCGGGCGGGGGCAGGTTCCCCCCTACTCCTACACATACTCCTACACCTTGATCTTTCCCCGGCGGTCTTCGTCGAAATCCCGGAGCGGGCTCAGCGCTGTCCCGGCTCGCAGATCTTTTCCTGCGGGTTGCCTTCGGCTTTTGCGATCGCCCTGGACGCGCCCGACAGCACTCAGCCGGAAAAAGATTTTCTCACGGAGGCACGGGGTACACGGAGGGAGCTGCGATTGATTCCTCCGTGATCTCCGTGCCTCCGTGAGAGACCCTCTCCTCCTCCTGATCGGACAGGCCGTGTGGACTGGCGGATAGCCAGCGGATCCGCCAGCGCGAACCCGCCTTGTGTTGGCACTTCATTCCATGCTACCGAAATCCTGCGGATTGAAGTGAAGGAGCAACCGCATTGCCTCATCCTTACTGAATCCTCTGCCGATCAGCGCGTCATAGTAGTTCCGCTGAAATTCGGCTAGCGCGTCAGTCAAATCCTTGTCCCGCATGATCCTCTTCAATACGGCAACATGGCTGGCTATATACTCGCCGGACAGGACCTGTCCAAACTGCTCGAACGACATCGAGTCGTCAGTCGTCCCTCGGTCATTTGGGACGATCAAGAATACGTCGTTGGCCTTCTTCTGTAGCTGATAATTCACGGAATCCAGTATCACGCGAAGGGCTGCCTCCCATTCAACATCTTTGAGCGAGACCGTGACATTGCCCTGCACCTCTCGTTCATCGTAGACGATGTTTGCTCCTGTTAGCTTCGTGAAGCGCTCAATGACCGCTTGGACTGGTTCGTCGTCAAGCTGAAGGGTGATCAACTTCTGACCGATCTCGCTGGTTGAAAGCGCAACGAGATCCTGCCCCGTTTCCTTATCCCGTTCGCCAGCGAATGAGCTGGCGGCGTAGCCAGACACAAGCAAAGCCACGGCCATTCTCAAGTATTGCGTCATGATCACGTTCAATCCTCCTACCAACCTAGAGTTATGCAACACACTGTTCGGGCAGTCTGGATTTTTGAGGGGTAGGTTGCAACACCAATTTCTGCGGAGGGGTTCGTAGCGAGGCCGTGAGGTGAAACTCTTCCTTGTGGCATGCTGTTTCCCGCCCGCGCCGATCTTCGCGATCTCCGCGCCTGTGCGAGAAATCCTTCTTCTTGTTGCGAACGTGCGGCATGGACGCGCCCGACAGCACTCCGCCGGAAAGAGATTTTCTCACGGAGGCACGGGGTACACGGAGGGAGCTGCGATTGATTCCTCCG
>CBFGVE010000002.1:0-28425 GCA_965651915.1 uncultured bacterium | reverse complement strand
CGGCCACGGCGGGGTTGGGCCTGACGGATGGTATGGGGGGGGGGGGGTGTCTCGGGGTTGCTCATGAGAAGACTACTCCTTAGACTAGGCGGGGTGTGGAGGCCAACGGAAAATGCGCTAGGAGGCGATTTCCCCGGTTCGGCCCGCGGCGGGTCGGGCGGGAGCGGAACATTTTCGCCGATTTTTTGATCGCATCCTTGACTTGATCCCCGGCTCTTTCTAGTGTTTGGTGCTTTTCGGGACGGTAATCCCTCGTATCATTGCCCTGGGCCTGCGTTCCGGTCGTCCGGTTTCGGCACCCCGCTTTCGTCTGTGGAGGGGGGACCATCCGAAGGTGCCGGAGCCGAGTCGGGGCGACGACTGCCCGATGGTGTAATGGTAGCACACCGGCCTTTGGAGCCGTGGGTCTAGGTTCGAACCCTAGTCGGGCAACCAATTAGTTTTAATAGCATGCGGAGTTTGCAAGGTGTTCGTATTTTCCGGATCCTCTAATCGAAAGCTGGCCGAGTCCATCGCCAAGTTCATCGGCGTTCCGCTCGGCGACGCCGCCATTGAGCGCTTTCCCGACGGCGAGGTTTTCGTCAAGATCAAGGAGAACATCCGGGGCCACGACGTATTTTTCGTGCAGTCGATTTGCAACACGCCGAACGAATCGCTGATGGAACTGCTGATCATGATCGACGCGGCACGCCGCTCCTCGGCCAAGCGCATCACAGCGGTGATTCCCTACTACGGCTATGCGCGCCAGGACCGCAAGGACCAGCCCCGGGTGCCGATCACCGCGAAGCTGGTGGCGAATCTGCTGGTGGCGGCGGGAACGAACCGCCTGCTTACCATGGATCTGCACGCCCAGCAGATTCAGGGATTCTTCGACATACCGGTGGACCACCTCTACGCGGCGCCGGTGCTTCAGAAGCACCTCAAGAGCAAGCATATTTCCGATCTCACCGTGGTTTCGCCCGATCCCGGTGGCCTAAAGATGGCCTACGCCTATTCCAAGATCATGGGGGCGGGTCTGGCCATCGTCGCCAAACAGCGCAAGACCGCCTCCGAGGTGGAGGCGATCAGCGTGGTGGGCGAGGTAGAGGGCTGCAACTGCGTGCTGGTCGACGACATGACGACGACGGCGGGCACACTGAGCCAGGCGGCCACGCTGCTCAAGGCGAACGGAGCCAAGTCGGTCTCGGCGGCGGTGAGCCACTGCCTGCTGACCGAGGTCGGCAGCCAGCGCATCTGCAAGTCGCCCATCGCGGCGCTGGTCCCCACCGACACGGTGCCGGCCCGCCAGTGGGAGAACTGCCCCATCACTGTACTGAGCGTCGCCGACCTGCTGGGCGAGGCCATCATGCGCATCCACAACAATCAATCGGTAACATCCCTGTTCCGGGTCTAAGAAAGATACGAGGAGATTCCCAGATGAAAGAGAAGATCACGATAGCCGCGGAAACCCGCGCAGACTTTGGCTCCAGCGCCAACCGCCGCCTCCGCCGCAGCGGAGTGATTCCCGGCGTAGTCTACGGGGCCGGCAACGAGCCGACCAGCGTGCAGCTCAACCAGCACGATTTTGAAATGATGCTGAAGCACCACACCAGCGAGAGCCTTCTGGTGGACCTGGTCATCGATGGCCAGGCACCCCGCAAGGTGCTGGTCCGCGAGATTCAGCGCAACGCGGTTGCCGGGTCGGTGCAGCACATCGACTTCAACGAGGTGTCGATGACCGAACGCCTGCACGCCCCGGTCAGCATCGAGCTGGTGGGCGATCCGGTGGGCGTCACCCAGCAGGGCGGCATGCTCGAGCACCTCATCCACGAGGTCGAGATCGAGTGTCTGCCCGACGATCTCATGGAGGTTATCGAGGTCGACGTCAGCCATCTGGCGCTCGGCGACAGCCTCTTCGTTTCCGACATCCAGCTCGACCGCTCGAAGTACGGCTTAGTGACTGCCGAGGATGTCGCGGTGGCGTCGGTGACCCAGCCGCGCGTGGCCGAGGCCGAGGAGGCGACGACCGAGGAAGCCGCGACGGCGGCGGCGCCTGCCGCTGCGGCGCCGGCCAAGGGCTAACTCGCGTTCACGGGGCGATTTCCGCGTGAAATGGGTAATGGGACTGGGAAATCCGGGGGACGGCTATGCCGATACCCGGCACAACGTGGGATTCCGCGCGGTGGACCGGCTCGCGGAGCGATTCGGGGTAAAATTGAAAAGAAGCTGGCGGTTTCCGCTTTGGCTAGGCATAGTCTCGCGTTTGCCCGTGGAATGTGGCCTGGTGAAATCCAGGACCTACATGAACCGGAGCGGCCAGGCTGCCGGGAGGCTGGCGCGGGCCAAGGGGGTAAGTCCCCAGGACCTGCTGGTGGTGTTCGACGATGTGGACCTCCCCTGCGGAGCCATCCGCGTAAGGCGGAAGGGCGGTGCGGGGGGGCACAACGGGATTGCCTCGATCATCGAGGCGCTGGGAACCGAGGAGTTTCCCAGGATCCGGGTGGGCGTTGGGCCCAGGCCCCCGGGTGGGGATTTGGTAGAGTTTGTGCTTTCGCCCTTCCGGGAAGAGGAGCGGCTCCTGATCGAGCCCGCCTTGGACCGGGTGGCGGACGCGGTGGAGACAATAGTGGGTAGCGGCCTGGACGCCGCTATGAACCGATTTAACGGCTGAATGGCCCTACGACACTGGAGGATGCTGCATTGAATAAGTACGAAGGTATGTTCATTTTCTCGGATGAGTTTAAGGAAGACGCTCTGGACGCGGTGATCGGCAAGGTCAAGGCCGAGATGGTCGCCACCGGCGCGGCGGTCGACAGCGTGACCCGGCTGGGCCGCAAGGCCTTTGCCCGCCCGCTGAACAAGCAGGAGTATGGGCACTACGTGGTGGTGAATTTCTCGGCCTCGGGCGCCCAGCTCGACCAGATTCGCGCCCGCTTCAAGCTCAGCGAGGACATTTTCCGGGTTCAGTTCGTACGCGCGGGTGCCCCGGTGCCCGTGGCGGAGGCGGCCAATGCCGTCTCTTAACAAGGTCATTCTCGCGGGCAACCTGACCCGCGATCCAGAAGTCCGCTACACGCCTGCTGGCAGTGCAGTGGCTGATCTGGGCATGGCCATTTCGGACAGCTACCGCAACAAGGCGGGCGAGCTGGTCGAGCAGACCTGTTTTGTGGATGTCGTGGTGTGGGGCCGCCAGGCCGAGACGACCGCCGAATACATGAGCAAGGGTTCGCCAGTGCTTATCGAGGGGCGGCTGCAGCTCGACCAGTGGGAGAGCCCCCAGGGGGAGAAGCGCAGCAAGCTGCGCGTAAAGGCCGACCGCGTCCAGTTCCTCGGTGGAGGCCGCCGGGGCGAGGGTGGCGGTGGTGGCGGAGGCGGTGGTGGTGGCGGCTACGAAGGTGGCGGTTCCCACGGTGGAGGGGGGCGCAGCAGGCCTTCCGCAGACGATTTTGTCGAGGATCGCGCCGACGATTCGGACGATCTTCCTTTCTAAAGTGTAAATGGTACAAGAAGAGGAAACTATCATGCCTAAGAAACCAACCCGAGTTCGTCGGCCCAAGGTGGAACTGCTCCCCGGCCAGACCAAGAGCTGCAAGCACCTTGAAGGGGTCATGGAGATCGACTACAAGGACAGCGAGCTGCTCCGCAAATTCATGACCGAGCGGGGGCGCATCATGCCCGGCCGTTCCTCGTACGCTTCGTCCAAGCAGCAGCGCCAGATCAAGCGTGCCATCCGCCGCGCCCGCGTCATGGGCTTGCTGCCCTAAGTCCCAAAGGAGTTTATCCATGCCTACTGAACTGATCCTGATTAAAGACGTCGAAGGTCTCGGCGAGCAGGGCGAAGTCGTCAGCGTGAGCGCTGGTTACGCCCGCAACTTTCTGCTGCCCAAGAAGCTGGCCTCGGTTATGGACGCCTCTTCCAAGCGTATGGTCGAGAAACTGCGCGCCGAGCGCGCCGCCCGCGACCAGCAGCGCCTCGAAGAAGCCCGCAAGATCGCCGAGACCCTCGCCTCGCTTTCCCTCACCATCCCGGCGAAGACCGGCGAGGAAGGGAAGCTGTTCGGCTCGGTCACCAATGCGGATATCGCCGCGGCGCTGGAAAAGGCGGGTATGAAGCTGGACCGTCACCAGATCCATCTCCCCAAGCCGATTCGCGAGCTGGGGGTCTTCGAGGTCTCGGTCAAGCTGCATGCCGAATTTTCCGCCACACTCAAGGTGTGGGTCGTCGAGGAATAGGCCATGTCTTCCCGCCAGTCCTCTCCGGACGGACCCCGGCGTGAGCAACGCGTGCCCCCTTCCAGCGATGAGGCGGAGCGGGGCCTCCTCGGTGCCATCCTGCTCGACAGCGAGCGGGTGGTGGATCTGTGCGTAGAGCGGCTGATCACGGCGGAGTCGTTCTACTCCCCGGCGCACCGCTGCCTCTACGAACTGGTTCTCGAAATGAACCAGCAGGGGAGGGCCATCGACCTGCTGACTGTCTCGGACCGTGTCCGCTCCTCGGGTGCGGAGCAGACCATTGGCGGACTGGCTTTTCTCGAAGAGCTGATCGACAGCACCCCGACCGCCGCGCATGCCGAGCACTACGTGGACATTGTCCACCAGAAGCACGTCCTGCGGACCATTATCGACAAGTCGCGCAACGCGATTGATCGCTGCTACGCCGAGGACGAAGAGGCCGAGAGCATTCTTGGCGAGGTCGAGCAGAGCTTTTTCGAAGTCGCCAACATGGAGCGTGGCGGCAACCGGCCCTGGCCGGAGTTGGTCAAGCACTCCATGCAGGAGATCGAGACGATCTTCCAGAACAAGAAGCCGGTCTCGGGAATCTCCACCGGGTACAAGGATCTGGACAGCATGCTGCTCGGCATGCAGCCATCCGACATGATAATTCTCGCTGCCCGCCCCTCCATGGGCAAGACCTCGCTTGCGCTCAATGTCGGCCTCAATATCGCCCTCGGCCGCAATGCCGACCACAAGCCCCGGCCGGTGGCGGTGTTCAGCCTGGAAATGTCCAGCGAGCAGTTGGTCAAGCGCCTGATCTGCTCCCACGCCCGGGTGTCCGGCCATACCATCTCCAAGGGCATCGTGACTGCCGAGAACCACCGACGGCTGATGAGCGCGGCAGACGAGATGCTGAAGGCCGAGATTGTCCTCGACGATACCCCGGGCCTCTCCGCACTGGAATTGCGTTCGCGGGCCCGCCGTCTCCAGCGCAAGCACGGCATCGAATTTATCGTGGTCGACTATCTCCAGCTCATGAACTATCCCCAGTACGCGCGGGAAGGCCGTCAACGCGAGGTGGGCGCCATCTCCGGCGCCCTCAAGGCGATGGCCAAGGAGCTTAAGCTGCCGGTGCTGGTACTCAGCCAGCTTAGTCGCGCCCCCGAAACGCGGTCCCAGACGGCGGTGCCCAAGATGTCGGACCTGCGCGACTCGGGTTCCATCGAGCAGGACGCCGACGTGGTGGCCCTGCTGCGCCGCCCCTGCCGCTATCCCGAGGATCCCGAGCACGACGACCGCCGGCTGGCGATTCTCGATATCGCCAAGCACCGAAACGGGCCTACCGGCGAGGTCCGGCTTAATTTTGAAGAAGACTACATGCGGTTTGAAGACCGCCTAGAACCCGGCGTCGATGGCGCATACAACCATCAGGCTGCCGCAGAGGAAGTGGAGGCTCCGCTTTGAGGCGTATTGTTCCGAGTGCAATTCTGTGTGCCGTGCTGTTGTCCCTGCTTCCTTTTCCTGCATCGGCGGTGCCGGTTCGCGAAATCCGCGTGGCCAATGTGGGTGTTGGCCCTCTGGAACCTGCTGTGGTCCGGGCCTATCTCTCGGTGCGCGAGGGCGAGGAGTTCGACTGGGCCACGATCACCCGCGACGTGAAAACGCTGGAGCAGAGCGGTCGCTTCTCCTATGTCGCAGTAAAGCGCGAGGAGTCGCCGGCCGGTCTGACCCTGATCTATGAGGTGAAACCGAAGCTCAAGGTCCGCCGCATCTCGATCGAGGGCCACGACGCGCTGCGGCGCTCCCGCATCCTCGGCGCGGTGGGCTTTGAGGCCGGCGACTTCGTGGACGATGCAACGGCTGCTGTGGCAGCCCGAAACATCGGGGCGCTCTACCGCGAGCGCTACTATTTCGACGCCAAGATCGACTACTTTCTGGAAACCGACGAGCAGTCAGGCGATACCATCGTCTATTTCCGGATCGACGAGGGCCAGCGGGGCCACGTCCGCCGGGTCGAGTTCATCGGCAACGAGTCCGTATCGTCCCGGGAGCTGCGCAAGGCCATGCGCCAGAAGCGCCGGGGCTTCTTTTCCTTCATCACCCGGTCCGGGGTGTTCGACCCCGACCTTGTCGCAACCGATATCGAGACCATCCGCTACGTCTACATGGACAAAGGCTACCTCGATGTGAAGGTCGCCCCTCCGGAATACGTGCAGATCACCGACCGCAAGATCGATATCCGCATAACCATCCAGGAAGGCCGGCTCTACCGCATAGGCTCGCTCGCGGTCGCCGGGGCCAAGATATTCCCCACCGAGCAGCTCGAAGGGGCGCTTACGGTGAAGGGCTCGGAGGTCGCCTCCCTGGGCGCGATCCAGCGCGCAGCCGGTACGGTCCGCGACTTCTATGGCCGCCGGGGCTACATCCGCACCCGCGTTTCCCCTGACTTCGACGTGCATCAGGAGAGCGGCGTCGTCAACCTCACGTTCCAGGTCGCCGAAGGCACCCAGGCCACCATCCGCGACATCCTCATCCGGGGCAATAACAAGACCAAGGACAAGGTGATCCGCCGCGAGCTCACCGTCTATCCGGGCGAGGTGTTCAACGAGGTGCGGGTGCGCACCAGCGAGCGCCGCCTCCAGAACCTCGGCTACTTCGACCGGGTCACCAGCACCGAGATCCCTACCGACGATCCGGGCCTCTACGACCTGCAGTTCGAGGTGAACGAACAGAAGACCGGCCAGTTCATTGTCGGCATGGGTTTTTCGAGCATCGACGACCTCATTGGCTTCGCCGAGATCACCCAGGGCAACTTCGACATCAAAGGCTGGCCCTACTTCACCGGTGGCGGCCAGAAGCTGCGCCTGCGCGGGCAGGCAGGCACCAAGCGCCGCGATGTCGAGCTGAGTTTTGTTGAGCCTTGGTTCCTCGACCGCAAGCTTTCCTTCGAGGTCGATCTGTTCCAGCGTGACCGCCGCTTCCTCAGCGATGACTACGACCAGCGCAATACCGGCGGTCAGGTGGGCCTCGGACGGGCCCTGGGCCGCTTCAGCCGGGTCAAGGTGTTCTATGGGCTGGAAGAGATCGACGTCTACGATGTGGATGAAACGGCCTCCGACATCATCAAGGACGAAGAGGGCAAGCGGATCAAAAGTTCGCTCACCCTCCAGCTCATCCGGGACACCCGCGACAACTTCTTTGTTTCGACCCGGGGGAACCGGTCGAGCCTTACCCTGGAAGGTGCAGGCGGGCCGCTGGGCGGCGAGACCGATCTCTACCGCCTCGAAGCGCGCACCTCGCAGTACTGGTCCCCCTGGTGGGATCACGTGGTCAATCTCCGCCTGTGGGCTTCCGTAGTCGAGGAGCATGGCGATTCGGACCGCGTACCGATTTTCGACCGGCTCTTCCTCGGTGGTGCCCGCACCCTGCGCGGATTCAAGTTCCGCGATGTGGGGCCCAAGGATGACCAGGGCGAGCCGATCGGCGGCAAGTCCGGCGCCTACGCCACGCTGGAGTACACCGTGCCGCTCGGCCAGGTCGTCCGGCTCGCCACCTATTACGACATCGGCATGATTTGGCCTGACGCCTACGAGTTCGAGACCAGCCTCTACAACTCCGATGTAGGTCTGGGTGTGCGATTCGACATCCCCGGCTTCCCCCTCCGGTTCGACTACGCCTGGCCGCTGGAGGCCGACGAGTTTAACGACCGGTCCGGTGGCCGCTTTAATTTTCTCATAGGACATGTATTCTAAACCCGCCACTTGAACCATCCCCTCCGCCGCCGGAGATCCTCGCGGGCCTCCGGGGGCGGTCCAACCAGGAGTATCGCCATGCATCGCAGCCGCACCCTGTTATTCGCCGGACTCATCGCGCTGGCCACTGCGGGCCTGTCCACCGTATCGGCCCAGGACAAGATCGCCTTCGTAAATCTCGACAAGGTTTTCAACGAGTTCCACAAAACAAAAACGGCTGATTCCCAGCTCAAGGCCCAGGCCGAGGAGTTCAATCAGGAACGACAGGCCATGGTCACCGAGTATGAGCAGATGCAGGAGCAGTTCAACAAGGTGCGCGAAGACGCCCAGAACACCGGGCTGAGCGAGGAAGTCCGCAATCAGAAGCGGAACGAGGCGGAGGAGCTGCTGGTCGAGATTCGGGAGTTCGAGAGCAAGATCCGCCGGTTCGACGCCACCCGCAAGAAGCAGCTCGAAGACCAGAGCCGCCGCATGCGGGGACGAATTGTGGAGGAAATCCAGGAGTCCATCAACGCCTATGCCCGCACCCAGCAGTTCATGGCGGTGATCGACAGCTCCGGCAACAGCCTGAATGGCGTGGCCATCGTGTTGTTCGTCAACGACCGCGTCGACATCACCAACGAGATGATCGAAATCGTCAACAAGGGCAATCGCTGAGGTGACCGTGGCTACTGTACTCACCGCAGCCGAACTGGCTTCACGGATAGATGCGGAAGTCGTCGGCGACACCTCGGTATCCCTTTCCGGCGTCGGCGGAATCCGCGACGCCGAGCCGGGCGAACTATCCTTCCTGGCGAACATGCGGTATGCGGGCGACGCGGCCGCCACCCGGGCCTCGGCGGTGATTGTGCCGAAGGATTGGGACAAGCCCTGCTCCGCCACCTTGCTCAAGGTAGCCAACCCCGACGCCGCATTCGCGCGCGCGGTGGGGCTGTTCGTCAATCCGCTTCCCGACCCTTCGCCGGCGATTCATCCCACCGCCGTGCTGGGGGAGGGGGTAACCCTCGGCAGCAAGGTCTACATCGGCCCCCATGTCACGATCGAGCCTGGCGCCCGCATCGGCGATGGCTGCATCCTCCACGCCGGGGTCTACATTGGCCACCAGGCCGTCCTTGGAGAGCGCTGCAAGCTTTATCCGAACGTGAGCCTGCGGGAGCAGGTGCAGCTTGGCAGCCGGGTGATCGTACACAATGGGGCGGTCATCGGCAGCGATGGCTTCGGCTATTCGGTGGACGCCGCGGGGGTGCGGACCAAGATTCCCCAGGTCGGCACTGTGGTGGTGGGCGATGATGTCGAGATTGGTGCGAATGTCACCATCGACCGCGCCCGCTTCGGCAAGACCCGCATCGGCAACGGCGTGAAGATCGACAACCTTGTGCAGGTCGCCCACAACGTGGTGGTGGGCGATCATTCGGTGCTGGTCGCCCAGGTTGGCATTGCGGGTAGCACCAAGATCGGGCGCCGCGTCATTCTCGCTGGCCAGGTCGGGGTGACCGGGCATGTGGAGATCGGCGACGATGTAGTGGTCGGAGCCAAGTCGACGGTGCTCAAGGACGTGCCCGCCAAGTCGTTTGTCTCTGGCTACCCCGCGATGCCGCACGACAAGGCGACCAGGGCCCATGCCCACATGATGCGCATTCCGCAGCTCAAGGAGCGGATCAAGATGCTCGAGGAACGGCTCGCCCAGCTCGAAGCCCGGCTCGGCGAAGGAACGGCCTCGACCTGAAGGTGGACACCACCGCCCCATTGATTGAGGCGACGCGCAAGCTGTCCCGGGCTGTCGGCGAGCTGCGTTTTGGCGATCCGGTCCGCTGCGTCTACAACCCGCTCGACTACGCCTGGACTTCCCACGCCCGCTACTTGCAGTGTTTTGGCCAAGGCACTGGTCGCGTAGTTTTTCTTGGAATGAATCCAGGTCCCTGGGGCATGGCCCAGACCGGCGTGCCCTTCGGCGAGGTCGACCATGTGCGCCGCTGGATGGGCATCGAAGAACCCGTGGGCCGCCCGGACCCCGAGCATCCCAAGCGACCCATCGAAGGGTTCGCCTGCGCCCGCTCCGAAGTCAGCGGCCGCCGCCTGTGGGGCCTGTTCTCCCAGCGCTACCCCAGCGCCCGCGACTTTTTCGCCGACCACTTCGTCGTCAACTATTGCCCGCTCGTTTTCATGAGCGCCAGCGGCAGCAACATCACGCCCGACAAGCTCCCGGCGGCGGAGGCCTCGCCGCTCTACGAGGCGTGCGATGCGTTTCTGCGCGAGCTGATAGCCATCCTTCAGCCCCGTCACCTGGTCGGGGTGGGGGGCTTCGCCGAGGACTGCCTCCGGCGGGCCGCGGGCGAAGCCTTCCCCGTGGGCCGCATCCTGCATCCCTCGCCGGCCAGCCCCGCCGCCAACCGCGACTGGGCGGGCGTGGCTATCCGACAGCTTGTCGAACTTAACCTTTGGAGTGCCTGACATGAATCGCTACACGCTTTCCAATGCCAATGGAGTCGAGGCCCAGTTCACCGAGGCCGGCGCGGCGCTTGTGGGACTTCTCGCTCCCGACCGCAGGGGGCAGGTGGCCGACATCGCGCTGGGCTTTAGGACCGCTGCCGAGTACGCCCGCCAGGACGCCTACATCGGGTGTGTGGTGGGCCGGTTCGGCAACCGCATTGCCGCTGGGAAATTCACCCTGGATGGCGTGGACTATAAGCTCGCCTGCAACAACGATCCCGGCGGTATTCCCTGCCACCTGCACGGTGGGCCGGGAGGCTTCGACAAGGTGGCATGGGCAGTCGAGAAGGAAGTCAGGCAGGGTATTCGCGGCTTGCGCTTCGGCTACCATAGCCCGGATGGCGAGGAGGGCTATCCCGGCAATCTCGACATCGAGGTGTGGTACGGCCTGGGCGATGACAACGGGTTGCGGATCGAGTACCAGGCGGTGGCGGACCGAGCCACTCCGGTCAATCCGACCCAGCACGCCTACTTCAACCTGCGCGGCGAGGGTAGCGGAGACATTCTCGACCACGAGCTTACCCTGTTCGCGTCGCAGTTCACACCGGTCGATGAAGGATTGATTCCCACCGGCGAGCTGCTGCCGGTGGCGGGTACGCCGCTCGACTTTACCTCGCCGCATAGCATCGGCGAGCGCATCGACGATCCCCATCCGCAGATGGCCCGCGCTGCGGGCTACGACCACAACTTTGTGCTTGATCACTCCCCGGGCCAACTTGCCTTGGCTGCCTGCGTCTGCGAGCCCGAAAGCGGGCGCACCATGGAGGTGTTCACCACCGAGCCGGGCATCCAATTCTACAGCGGGAATTTCCTCGATGGAAGCCTCCGGGGCAAGTCGGGCGCGGCCTACGGTCACCGAAGCGGATTCTGCCTGGAGACCCAGCATTGCCCAAACTCGCCCAATCTCCCCCAGTTTCCTTCGACGATCCTCCGCCCCGGCGAGACATTCCGCAGCACCACCATCTACAAGCTGGGCGTGCAGCCCCGCTAGCCGGAGATGCGCCCGCTCGCCTACTACGTCACCGCCCACGGCTACGGCCACGGGGTTCGCTCCTGCGACATCCTCCGTGCGCTGATCGAGCGTCGGCCAGACCTGCCCATCGTGGTCACTACCGAGCTGCCCGAAGCCTTTATCCGAAACCGGGTGGACGGACCCGGTCTGCGCATTCGCCGCGCCGCGTTCGATGTGGGCATGGTTCAGCTCGATTCCATCCGGGTGGATGTGGAGGCGACGCTGCGGCGGGTCGAGGCGCTCCACCGCGACCACGACGCCCGGGTGCAGCGCGAGGCCGAGGCCCTCCGGGGGATGGGCGTGGCGGCGGTGGTCGCCGACATCCCCGGCATTCCCATCGCGGCGGCTCATGCGCTCGGACTTCCCGCCCTCGCGGTCAGCAACTTTTCCTGGGACTGGATCTATTCGGCCTTCGCGGACCGCGATCCCGCGTGGCGGCGCCACATCGAGCTTTTCCAGCAGGACTACGGCAAGGCTGACCTTCTGCTACGCCTTCCGTTCAGCGATGCCATGACCGCCTTCCCGCGCCAGGAACAGCTCGCAGTACTCGCCCGGCCCGCCGCCAGCCGGCGGTCGGAAATTGCCCGCCACTACCGCATTGATCCCGCGCGTCCTTGGGCGCTGCTGTCCTTCACGACCCTTGAACTCGGCGATGCCGCGCTGGCCCGGATTCGCGCGATGCGCGGCTACGAGCTGCTTACCGTGCGGCCCCTGGAGTGGGAGGGGCGGCCCTTCCATGCTGTGGACCGGGAGCGCTTTTCCTTCGCCGAGGTCCTTGCTAGCGCGGATGTGGTCGTGACCAAGCCGGGATACGGCATCGTGTCCGAGTGCGTGGTGAACCGGAAGCCCATGGTGTGGGCGGACCGAACCGACTTCCTCGAAGCTCCGATATTGGAGGCGTCGATCCGCCGCCACCTCCGCCAGGCCCACATTCCGGCAGGCGAACTCTACGCCGGGAATCTGGCCCCCTATCTCGACGCCGCCCTGGCCGATCGCAGCGAGCCCGAGCCCTGCCCGCAAGGCGGTGCCGACAAGGCCGCCCGCCGCATCCTCAGCTACTACGATGCTGTTTAGGCCCTCCCGCGCGCATCCGCCCGATTCCTCAGAGCAGGATGGCCAACCCTAGTCCGGCCAGTCGGCGGGGTCGCTGTAGAGAGGAATGCCGAACTGGTCCCAGATGGCGCGGACGGTTGCCCGCTGGGCGGTATCGAGTTGCCGCCGCCAGGCGTCAGCCATCGCAGCGCTGTTGCGGGCCACGGCGTGGGTTCGGTAATGGGCAGGGTCGTGGTCGGGAGCGGTGCACAGGGCTTGGTGGCGGGATCGGGTGGCCTCGGTGTAGGGGAGGCCAAGCCTGCTGAAAAGCTGTTCAAACTGCGTGATGGGGTCCCGGCAGAGCGTTTCGAACTGGAGCGTACGGATGCCGGCTGTCGCCTGCGCCTGGTTCCAGAGCACGCGGTTGAGCGCCCCGTGCAGGACGGCGGCGGAGGCCAGGTCGTTGCCGTTTCGGTGGGACTCCAGCAGGAGGGCGTAGGGCCCGAGGTGCTCGTCCATCAGCAGTATATCGCGCAGAAAGCGCTCCAGGTAGGTTCCGGTGGGCCAGCCCAGCCGGACAATGCTCGCGGCGAAGTCGGCGGGATGCCGGAACAGGACCAGGGTGTCGAGGTCGAAATGCCGGGCGAGATAGCCGGTGAGGAGACATGCGAGCGGGTCCTTGACGATTGCGCGCCGGATCGGGGGGCGGAAGAGCCGGAGCGGCATGAGCGGGTGGTCGGTATGGGGATAGGTGGAGGTGGCGCGGTGCCGTCCCCGCAGCAGCGCGGCGAAGTAGCGGTCGACATCGGGGCGGGGCGAGGAGGGGGCGGCATACTCGAAGGAGCGCTTCCACATCCGCTTGTTGGGATTGAACGGTTCGTGGATCTGCCAGAGTCCGGGATCCGCCAGCATGCTGGCGGCCCAGGTGGTGCCGCTGCGGTGGGTGCCGGTGAGGAAGATGGGTTTCCCGGCTGGAAAGCGGGCAAGATCGCGCTGGTCGCCGGGATAATGCATCCAGGCATCGCGCAGTCGTCCGGCTAGCAGCTTGAGGTTCATCCCCTCGTCATTAGGCGGAATCCGAGTTGGGTGCAAGCGGTTTCGGGCTGGGGAAGCGCTAGCGGAGAAGGGGTGAGGATTTTGTAGTGCGGTGGCTCGACACCGCTTTGGGGTGGCGCGGCTTGACGCGCCGGGGAAGGGAACCGCCCGATGCTTGTTGAAGATGGTCGGGCAAGGGGGGGGCGAAGCGTAGGGTTTGCGAAATACAATCGTAATCGCATTTTGCAAGCCACAAGCGCTTTGCATTTGGACCCGCAGGAGACAGCGGGTATGGTGTCGTGCGTTCCATTTCATCGAATGCAGCCCTCATCGCGCATGCCTCGCAATTCTCCAAAACCATCTTCCTATAGCCCCCGCCAGGTGGCAGGGGCGCTGCTGTTCGATCTGCCCCGGTTCCTTTTCGCCCTGAGGCCCCGCTGGCTGGGCGGTGGCTGGGAACGCTTCCGCAACCGCGGCGAGCGCCTCGTTCCTGCGCCCGGCAGGGCTCGCGGTGTGGGCTGCGACTGGGCCTATTCGCGTCGACTTCATTTCTGCCGCGTGTGGCCCTCGACCGCCCGCGTCCTGCTGCGGCGCGGGCTGGCGGACTATCCGGTCGAGCGCCGAGCCTGTCCGGAATTCTCCGGAGCCGACGGCGTGTGCGCGAACGGTTCTCCTGCGGACGGGAGCGACGTGCAGGTGAGCTTTGTGATCGGCCACCGGGGGACTGCCCGGCTTCCCCACCTGCTGCTCACCCTGGAATCCATCGCCGCCCAGCGGGGTGTTACCTTCGAGTGCCTGGTCGTCGAGCAGAGCGGAGCGGCGGAGATCCGCTCCGACCTTCCTGGCTGGGTGCGCTACCTCCACCAGCCTTGTCTGGCAGAGATGCCCTACGCCCGTTCCTGGGCGTTCAACGCGGCGGAGGCAGAGGCCCGGGGCCGCGTGCTGGTTTTTCACGACAACGACATGATGGTCCCCTCGGCCTACGCGGCGGAGGCGTGGAGGCTGTATCGCGAGGGCTACGAGGTGGTGAACCTCAAGCGCTTCATCTACTATCTCCAGCCGGGCAGCGTGGATGCGGTGCGGGGAGGAAGCCCCCTGGACCAGATCGGGGTCGAGGCGGTGGTCGAGAATCTCGAGGCGGGTGGCAGCGTGTGCATTACCCGGGAGGCCTACGAGGCGATAGGTGGGTTCGACGAAGACTTCGTCGGATGGGGAGGGGAGGACAACGAATTCTGGGACCGCTGCCTAACCCGGAAAACCTGGAACTTCGGCTTCCTGCCCATCGTGCATCTCTGGCACGCTTCCCAGCCGGGCAAGCGCGACGGACTGGGCGATGAGTCCGCGTCGCTCTACGCGCGCCGCCACGCGCTGCCGCCGGCGCAGCGCATCGGGGAGCTGGTCCAGCGTCCGCGCGGCCTCCTTGATCGACCGCCCCGCACGGGAGGATCCCCGCATGGCTGAGTGCATTTCCGGTCTGGTGAGCGTGGTCATTCCGGTGCACAACCGCGCCCGGCTGCTAGGCCGCGCGGTGGACAGCGTGCTGGCGCAGACCTACCCGCACTACGAGATCATCATCGTGGACGACGGCTCCACCGACGACACGCCGCAGGCCGCCGCCGCGCTCGCCCAGGCCCATCCCGACCGCATCCGCGTGCTTGCCCAGCCCAACCGGGGGCCGGGTCCGGCGCGCGAGCAGGGACGGCTGGCCGCCCGCGGGGAGTTTATCCAATACGTGGACAGCGACGACCTCCTGGATGTCCAAAAGTTGGAACGCCAGGTCGCCATGCTCGCCGCCCGCCCGGAATGCGACGCGGTCTATGGCGTCACCCGGCTGGTGGACGACCAGGGTGCCGTGCTGCGCGAACCCTATCGGTGGACCGGCGAGGACCGTAGCGCGCTCTATCCCGGGTTGCTCGTCGACCGCTGGTGGAGCACCCACACGCCCTTGTGGCGTCGGAGTTTTTCCGACCGCGTCGGCCCCTGGTCGTCGCTGCGCTATTCCGAAGACTGGGAGTACGAGGCGCGGGCCGGCGGGCTTGGGGCTAGGCTTTGCCGGGTGCCGCAGGTGGTGTGCGATGTCCGCTCGCACGCCCATGCGCGGGAGACCGGAAGCGGCCGCTGGCTGGACCCCGCCGACCAGGTCGTTTTTTTTCGGGCGATCCTCGAGGGCGCAACGGCGTCGGGCGTGGCGGTGGACACTCCCGAGATGCGGCACTTCTCGCGCTGGACCTTCGCGGCCTCCCGCGCGGCGGCTCTCCGGGGTGACAAGGCTTCGGCGCAGGCCCTGCTCGGCTTCGCCCGGCGCTCCGCCGAGGGGCGTCCGCTTGATATGGCCGTCTATGGCCTGGCGGGCCGGGTATTCGGCTACTCCAGCGCCGCCCGCCTGCTGGCCTTTGTCCACCGGCTGAGCGGACGCCGGAAAGGCAAGGACACCCAGCTCCAGTCCTGGATGGATGGGGAAGGGGACTGACGAAGATCGGGACAACGATCGGGACAAAGATGAGTTCAATCTTCGTCCCGATCATGACCTTCGGTAGTCTCCGCTGCGCTCCGGCAGTCTCGATCTTTGTCTAAAAGTCGGAAAAAAATCACGCGTCACGTACACACCAATCTCTCTACTTAACGGCTCCCTAGTGGGTGTCCAATGCTCGGACAATAGGTGGGTCCGATTGTCCAAGGTTCGGACAATTTTCGAGTGGGGTCTTCGGTAACCGGTCCTCCGGTTTGCCCGGGGGAGCGGAATGATTCTGACCACGGAATGGCCCCCCAAAAAACCACCCGGGTGGGGGCGGTCCTCACCACCAGCGTTTCGCGGCACCCCCCGCCCGAATGGTTTTTTAGGGGGGAAAGGGGTCGCTCTCAGAATCATCGTGCCCTCCGAGCAAGCTCGATAGGCGTGGGGAATATGATGCGCAGTGTATTTTGAAGGCTTTTTATATGTTGACGGAAACTATAAAAAAAAGAGAGTAACCGTCAGTGAATTAAGCAACTTGCAAGTGAATGCACATTCAAGAGGCACCGGTGAAGCTCCGCTAATCGCTATGAGCGAACTACCTGAAATTTCTGTGGTGATGGGCGTTTACAACAACGCCGGCACCCTGCCCGCCGCGCTCGACAGCATCCTTTCCCAGGAGGGCGTGGAGCTGGAGCTCATCGCCATTGATGACGGGTCCACCGATGGCAGCGGAGCGGTGCTCGACGCCTATGCCAAGCGCGACGCCCGCCTGCGGGTGGTGCACCAGGAGAACCAGGGACTCACCCGCTCCCTCATCGCCGGCTGCGGGATGGCGCGCGCGCCCTGGATCGCCCGCCAGGACGCCGACGACCTTTCCCTGCCGGGCCGGCTCGCCGCGCTCCTCCGGTTGACCCACGCCCATCCGCACGCCGCCTTCTACGCTTCGGCGGTTCGCTGCTACGGGCCGCGCGGCGAGACCCTGTTCGAGGCCCATCGCTGCACCGATCCGGAACAGGCCCGCGAGGAGCTTTTCGCGCGACGCCTGGGCCCACCCGCGCATGGGTCGGTGATGTTCTCCCGCGAACGGTACGTAGCGGTGGGTGGCTACCGCGCTCCCTTCTACTACGGGCAGGATTCTGACCTCTGGCTGCGGCTAGCCGAAACCGGGCCGGTGGCCTACTCCGACCGTATTCTTTATTCCTACCAGTATGCCCCGGGAGCGATTTCGGGCGCCATGCGCTTTGTGCAGCAGCAGTTTGGCGACCTCGGTCAGGCCTGCCGGAAAGCCCGGAGCGAAGGGGCCAGCGAGGAGCCGTTTCTCCGCGAAGCCGAGGCCCTCAGCCGCCGCGTATGCGCCGGCGAGTTCCGCAGGCGCTCGGGTAAAAGTCAGCAGGCGCGCAGCCTCTACCACATCGGCTGCCTGCTCCAGCGCCGCGACGCCGCGGCGGCGCGGGCCTACTTCGCCCAGGCCATCGCGGCCAATCCGTTACTGGCCCGAGCCTGGGTCAAGTGGCTGTTCGCATGGAGGGCGATCTAGCCATGCGCTTTCTTGTTGGAGCCGATGTCCCTCCCGACCCCGATTCCGGCGCGTCCGGAACGGTCTATCACACCACTGCCGCATTGCGCGCCATCGGGCATGAGGTGGACGAGATATGGGCCGACGACCTGGGCCGCCGCATCCGCCACGGCAACCTGCATTATCTTCTCGAGCTTCCCCGCGCCTACCGTCGGGAGGTCGCGCGGCGATGCCGACAGCGGGACTATGACGCCATCATGCTGAGCCAGCCCCACGCCTGGCTGGCCGCCCGGGCGCACCGCCGCGCGGGCCGTCCGGGACTGTTCATCAACCGCAGCCACGGCTTCGAGCCCATGGCCGATGCCGCCATCGCGCACTGGAGCAGGAGGCTGAACGTTCCGGGGCCGGGAAGGCTTCGCGCGGGGGCTTCCGCGCTGCTCGCCGCATCGCTCGCCCGCCACGCCCCGCTTGCGGCGCGGCACAGCCAGTCTTTCGTGGTGCCGGCCGAGGACATCCGCCGCTACATGGCCGATGCGCTCGCGACCCCGGCGGAGCGCATCGCCGTGGTCCACCACGGCATCCATTCCTCCTTCGCTTCGGTTCCCGCCGCGCCGATGACCGGCCAGCGGCTCAATCGCCTGCTCTACGTTGGCCAGTTCGCATTCATCAAGGGGCCGGACATCCTTGCGCGGGCGCTGGAACACCTGCTGTCCACCCGCCCCGGGCTGTCCATGACCTGGGTCTGCTCAAAGCGTCACCACGCCGAGGCGGCCGCGCTGCTGCCGCCGTCCCTGCATGCGCGGATTCAGTGGCTCGACTGGCTCGCGCAGGAGCAGCTCATCGACGTGTACGATCGGCATGGGATTTTCCTGTTCCCCTCGTTCTACGAAGGAGCGGGCAAGGCCTGTCTCGAAGCGATGGCCCGGGGGCTCTGCGTAGTCGCCAGCGATGTCGGGGCGATGCGCGACTACATTGAGGATGGAAAGAATGGACGTCTGGTGGCGCCGGGCGATGTGGAGGGACTGGTCGGCGCGGTCGAGTGGCTGCTCGCCGACCCTGCTCGCGCGGCGAGCTGCGCGGCGGCGGCGCGGGACTATGCCTCGGCCATGACTTGGCGGCACTGCGCCGAGGGAATCGTCCGCTTCGTATCGCAGTCGAAAGGAGTGCTGCGCTGATGCCGGAGCCGTGTGCCGTCAGCCTAGTCATTCCCACCTATCGGCGGGGGGCGATCCTGCTCGCGACGCTGGAGAAGATCCGCGCTTTCAGACAGGTGCCTGCCGAGGTGCTGGTGGTTGACCAGACCGAGCGACACCCTCCGGAGGTGGGTGCTGCCCTCGCTCGCCTGGAGCAGGAAGGCGGCATTCGCTGGCTCCGGCTGCCCAGTCCCGGAATACCCCAGGCGATGAATGCGGGCCTACGCAGCGCGTCGCAGGGCGTCGTGCTGTTTCTCGATGACGACATCGATCCCGCGCCCGACCTCGCGGGCCGCCACGCCGCCCGGCACGGCGGACCCCATGCCGCCGTCGTCGGCCAGGTGTTGCAGCCGGGCCAGCAGCCGGTGGAGTCCTCCGGATCCCGGGGAGCGGGTCTTCGCCGCGATCTCGACTTCGCCTTCAACGGAATCCGCGAGGCCGAGGTGGGGAACGTGATGGCGGGCAATCTTTCGGTTTGCCGGGATGTCGCGCTGGCGGTCGGTGGATTTGATGAAAACTACCTGGGGTCCGCCTACCGCTTCGAAACCGACTTCGCCCGACGGCTGGTAGCGGCAGGACACCGGATCTTGTTCGCCCCCGAGGCCTCGCTGCGCCACCTGCGCCTTTCCACCGGAGGCACCCGCAGCGTGGGCGATCACCTGCGCCATCCGTCGCCGCTGCATGCGGTGGGCGACCACTACTTCGCCCTTCGCCACGGCGAAGGGCGGGAATGGATTTCCTACCTGCTGCGCCGCTGCTTCAAGGAATGCATCAACCGGTTCTACGCGGGGCGCCCCTGGCTCATGCCGCGAAAACTGCTAAGCGAGCTGAGGGCCTTCGCCCTGGCCCGGAAGCTCCGCGCGCAGGGCCCGGCGCTGATGGACCCCGGCGGTGGGCAGTGAACACGGCGGTGCGCGGTAGCCCGCGCCTGCAGAGCATCGATGTCTGGCGTGGACTGGCCGCCCTGGCGGTCGTCGCCATCCACATGCGCCACGACGCGCCGGGTGGCTTCCGCGAGCATCCCTTCTTCCTGCTCTGGTTCCTGTCGGAATATGGCTACCTCGGCGTTTCGCTCTTCGTGGTGATCTCGGGATTCTGCATCCACCGCGGGGCGGCCCTGGCGGCGGTTAGGACGGGCCAGATGCGGCTGGACTGGGTACGCTTCTGGAAGCGCCGCTTCTGGAGGATCTATCCGACCTATCTGGCGGCGATGGCGTTTTCCGCGCTGGTCTTCTGGTGGCTGGGGCATCGGTGGGCGGGGGAGGGGCATCCGCTGGCATGGGACATCGCCACCCATTTGCTGCTGGTCCACAACCTCACCGACGAGTTCAGCACCAGTTTGGGGAATGGGGTCTACTGGTCGCTCGGGATGGAGGAACAGCTCTACGGGCTTTATGCGGTGCTGTTCGTGGTGGCCCGGCGGGTGTCGGTCCAGCGGGCCGTCCTCGTGGCGGCGGTGGCGACCGTGGCCTGGCGCATCCTCACCCCGTGGATCCTGGAGCACCGGGTCTCGCTGGGCACCTTCCATCTCGGATCCTGGTATCACTGGCCCATGTTCTACTGGCTGCACTGGGCGCTCGGGGCGTGGGCGGCGGACGCCCACGCTGGGCGTTGCCGGCTGCCGCGCTGGTTCTCGTCGCCCGGTCTGGCCCTTGGCCTGCTTGCGTCGGGGATGCTGGCCAACCGGGTCTTCCTCGGGCTGGTCGCGGACAGCCACCTGGGGCAGGCGCTGGTGCCGGGTCTCGACGTGGACCATCCTTGGGTGCTCAGCCTGGAGTATCTCGGCGAGCTGGGCATGGCCATCGCCTTCTTCTGCCTGGTCAACTGGGGGCTCGCGCTGGAGCGCGATGGGCGTTTGCCGGGCCTGCCGGCCCGCCTGTTCGCCCCGGTGGGCCGCATGTCCTACTCGCTCTACCTGGTGCATATCCCGGTGCTGCTGGTGCTGGAGCAGTTCATTCCGCAGGGTGGAGACGCGCGGGGCTGGATGATGCGCGGACTGCTCTACTGGCCCGCCGTGCTGGCAGTCTCTGCCCTCTTCTACTTCGCGGTCGAGCGCTGGTTTCTGAACGTGGGGCGGGGGCGGCAGGATCGGTCACCGAGCCCCGCTCGCTCGTGATGTTCGCCTTGCGATGATGCCTTGACATCATCAACTCTGATGCTACCGTATCACTATGCGAACAACCTTGACTCTGGATGACGATGTGTTGGATCGGGCCAGATTTCTTGCGGAGAAGAATCGAGTCCCCTTCCGGCTGGTGGTGAACGAGGCGCTCCGCGCCGGTCTGCGGGACGCCGAGGCGCAGGCGCGAGCCAAGCCGTACCGCACAAAACCGGGTAAGCTCGGACTGAAGGACGGCCGGTCGCTCGATAACATCCATGAGCTAATCGCGCAAATTGAAGGGGAGGATCATCGGTGATCCTCGTGGATGCCAATATTCTGCTGTATGCGGAAGACCAGCTCAGCTCAGCCCATGTCCGCGCTCGGACCTGGTGGGACGCCACGCTGTCGGGGTCGGTCCCCGTTTGTCTTTGCTGGACCGTTATCAATGCGTTCATCCGCATTGGCACCAACCCGCGTGTTTTCGAGCACCCCCTTTCCCTTGATCGGGCGAAGTCGCGGGTCCAGAGTTGGCTGGAGCAGCCGTGCACCCGGATCGTGAATCCGACCGAGCGGCATTGGATTGTTTTCCAGAGGATGCTACGAGAGGGGCAGGCTACGGCGAACCTTGTAGCCGATGCTCACCTGGCCGCGATCGCATTCGAGCACGGGTGCGAGGTGTTCAGTTCAGATGCGGATTTCTCCCGTTTTCCCGGAATCCGCTGGCGCAACCCCCTGAAGTCCAAAAACTGATTTCGCCAGAACGACCGGGTGTTAACCGCCCAGTTCCCACCACAGGATGCCTATGCCGATTCTCGAAGAAGCGCTTAGTACCCTGCGTCGTCCGCAGCGCCTGCTCCGCCTGTTCAGTCCGGAGGCCTGGCGGCGCAAAATCCGCTTCTATGGCCTCCGCCGTCTCGGGCGAAGCCGGTGGAGCGGCGACCCGGGCAGCATGTCCAGCAAGCAGTTCCGCACCTACGAGGACTACCTGGAGCTACAGAAGTCCAAGCTAGAATTTATGGAGCTGGCCGGGCACGAGAAGCGTTTCCGCAAGGCCCTGGCCGAACGGCTCTCCGCGCTGCCCATGCTCCGGGGCCGCACCGCGCTGTGCCTTGCGGCCCGTCTGGGGGGCGAGGTGCGCGCCTTCAAGGACCTGGGCTACTTTGCCGTGGGCATCGACCTCAATCCCGGCGTGCAGAACGACGCGGTTTGCTACGGCGACTTCCACGATCTCCAGTATCCCGACCGCTCGGCGGATGTCGTCTACACCAATTCACTCGACCACGTGCTGAAGCTCGACCGCCTGCTGGCCGAGGCGGCGCGGGTGCTGTCGTCCGATGGGGTGTTCATCGTGGAGGCGGACCCCGGGGCCGAGTCGGAGGACGGCACCGAGCCCGATCTGTGGGCGACGACCCGCTGGGCGACGGTGGACGCGCTGCAGGCGCGCATCGCCGAGGCTGGATTCGTCCCGGTACACCGCGCCCCCTTCGTCTACCCCCGGAACGGGGAGATGCTCGTGTTTACCCCACCTGGGTCCTAATTTTGGGACGGTCGGGCGGGAAATCCTTTGGCTTTTTGCCTTTCAGCCCGTATACTCGGACGTTTGACCCCGGAGCGGGCGAACCGCTGCGGCCGACCAGACCAACCCGAGGATTTCGTTTCATGATCAAGAAAATCTGCTGTATCGGCGCCGGCTATGTCGGCGGGCCCACCATGGCGGTAATCGCCTCCAAGTGTCCCGAGGTCCGGGTGACCGTCGCCGACATCAACGCTGGGCGTATCGCCGCCTGGAACGGCAGCGATCTCGACGACCTCCCGGTCTACGAGCCGGGTCTGAAAGAGCTGGTGGCCGAGACGCGCAACAAGAACCTTTTCTTCACCACCGAGGTCGAGCAGGCCATCGTCGATGCCGATCTGATCTTCATCTCGGTGAACACCCCGACCAAGACCTACGGGCTAGGGCAGGGCATGGCCGCCGATCTCAAATACATCGAGGCCTGCGCCCGCACCATCGCCCGGGTCGCTAAGTCCGACAAGATCATCGTCGAGAAGTCCACCGTGCCGGTGCGCACGGCGGCGACCCTGAAGGCGATTCTCGAGAACACCGGCAACGGGGTGAGCTTCCAGGTGCTTTCCAACCCCGAGTTCCTGGCCGAGGGCACCGCCATCGAGGATCTGCTCCAGGCCGACCGCGTGCTCATCGGCGGCGAACGTACGCCCGAAGGCGAGCAGGCCGTCGCCGCGCTGGTCGATATCTACGCCCACTGGCTGCCCCGCGACCGCATCCTCACCACCAACGTATGGTCGTCCGAGCTGTCGAAGCTCGCCGCCAACGCCTTCCTCGCCCAGCGCGTCTCCTCGATCAATGCGATGTCCGAGCTGTGCGAGGCGACCCACGCCGACGTCAGCGAAGTGGCCCGCGCGATCGGCATGGACAGCCGCATCGGCCCCAAGTTTCTCCAGGCCTCGGTCGGCTTCGGCGGCTCCTGCTTCCAGAAGGACATTCTGAACCTCGTCTACATCGCCCGCAGCTATGGCCTGGAGCAGGTCGCCTCCTACTGGGAAAGCGTCATCCGCATCAACGACCACCAGCGCGAGCGCTTCGCCCGCCGCCTCATCGCCGCGCTGTTCAACAACGTCTCCGGCAAGAAGCTCGCCTTTCTCGGCTGGGCGTTCAAGAAGGATACCAACGATACCCGCGAGTCCTCCGCGATCTACGTGGCCGACTTCCTCATCCGCGAGCGGGCGAACATCCATGTATACGACCCGAAGGTGGAGATCGGCCAGATGCTCGCCGACTTGAACGGGCTCGGCTCGCGCACCGAGGAGCAGAATCGGGAACACCTCCAGGCCAGCGAGGACGTCTACGAGGTCTGCCGCGGCGCTCACGCCATCGCGGTGATGACTGAGTGGGACGTGTTCAAGACCCTCGACTGGCAGCGCATCTACGACGGCATGGAGAAGCCGGCCTTCGTCTTCGACGGCCGCAACCTGCTCCGTCGTGCGGATCTCGAAGCCGTCGGGTTTAAGTACGCCGGCATCGGCAAGTAGGGTGCCTCATGCGATGAACACGCTGCTGGTCACCGGGTCGTCGGGCTTGATTGGCTCCGAGGTCTGCCTGCATTTCGCCCGGCTCGGCTGGCAGGTGCATGGGCTGGACAACAACCAGCGCGCGGTTTTTTTCGGCCCCGACGGCGACACCCGCTGGAACCAGCGGCGTCTCGCCCGCGAGCTGCCGGGCTTCGTCCACCACGAGCTGGATCTGCGCGACCGCGCGGGCCTTCTCCGGCTGGTGGCCGAGCTGCGCCCCGACGCGATTGTGCATGCCGCCGCCCAGCCCAGCCACGATCGGGCGGCGGCCATTCCTTTCGATGATTTCGATACCAACGCGGTGGGCACCTTCAACCTGCTGGAGGCCGCCCGCCAGGCCTGCCCCGAATCCCCTTTCGTCCACCTCTCCACCAACAAGGTCTATGGCGACGCCCCCAACCGCATCGCCCTGCGCGAAGAGGCCACGCGCTTCGACTTCGCCGACCCCGCTTTCGCCGAGGGGATCCCCGAGACCCTGAGCATCGACCAGTGCACCCATTCGCTTTTCGGTGCCTCCAAGCTCGCCGCCGATGTGTGCGTTCAGGAATATGGCCGCTACTTCGGCATGCCCACCTGCGCCCTGCGCGGCGGCTGCCTCACCGGCCCGGCACATTCCGGGGTGCAGCTCCACGGATTCCTGAGCTATCTGGTGAAGTGCTGCGTCGAGGACCGCGCCTACACCGTGATCGGCTACGGGGGCAAGCAGGTGCGGGACAACATTCACGCCGCCGACGTGGCCCGGTTCATCGAGGCCTTCATCGCCGCCCCCCGGAGCGGCGAGGTCTACAACCTCGGCGGTGGGCGGGACAATGCCTGTTCCATCCTCGAGGCCATCGCCATGGTCGAGGACCTCGCCGGCCGCCGCCTGCGCTGCGTCCACTCCGCCGAACCTCGCGTGGGCGACCACATCTGCTACTACAGCGACCTGCGCAAAATCCAACGCCACTACCCCGGCTGGAGCGTGCGTATCGGGCTCCGGCAGATCGTCGCGGAGATCTGCGAGGGATGGACCCGCCGCACCGGGGAGGCGTAGATGGCCTCGCCGGTCTCGCTGGTCGCGGTCGAATCGCACCCCATCCAGTACAAGGCCCCCCTGTTCCGGGCGCTCACTGCCGACCCCCGGGTCGACCTCACCGCGCTCTACGCGATGCTCCCCGACGCCGCCGCGCAGGGCGATGGGTTCGGCGTGGCGTTTGAATGGGACATTCCCCTGCTCGACGGCTACCGCCACGAGCTGCTCGAAAACCGCGCCCCCCAGCCCTCGGTGACCCGATTCGGCGGCTGCGACACCCCGGGCGTTCACGCCTGGCTCCGGCGCAAGCGTCCCGACGCGGTGCTGGTCAACGGCTGGGTGGTGAAAAGTTGCCTCCAGGCGCTCGCCGCCTGCCGCCGCCTCGGCATCCCCTGTATCGTCCGCGGCGAGGCCAACCTGCTGCGCCCGCGCGCCGCCTGGAAGCATGCCCTTCACCGCGTGCTTCTCCGGGGCTACAGCGCCTGCGCGGCCATCGGCAGCGCGAACCGGGAGTTCTACCGCTTTCACCATATCCCGGAGCGCCGCCTCTTCTGGGCGCCCTACGCGGTGGACAACACCCGCTTCGAGCGCGAGGCCGAGGCGAGGTCCGGACGTCAGGCCGAGCTGCGCGCCGCATTCGGACTCCCCGCCGACGCCCTGGTTTTTCTGTTTGCCGGCAAGCTGGAGGCGAAGAAGCGTCCGCTGGATCTGCTCCGCGCCCTTGGCCTGCTTCGTGAGCGGGCAGGGGACCGGGCGCGCCTCCTCGTCGCCGGAGATGGGCCGCTGCGCGCCGAGTGTGAGGCCTACGTGCAGGCGCATGGGCTGGGCGTGGTGTTCGCCGGCTTCCTCAACCAGCGTCAGTTGCCCGACGCCTATGCCGCCTGCGACGCGCTCGTGCTTCCCTCCGATGCCGGCGAGACCTGGGGACTGGTGGTCAACGAGGCGATGGCCTCGGGACGTCCCGCTCTGGTATCCCAGTACGCGGGCTGCTGCCGGGACCTGATCCGCGAAGGCGAGACCGGCTACTCCTTCCCCTGCGGCGACCCGGCAGCGCTCGCGGATGCGATGGGGCGCTTTTTAGCCGACCCCGGCCTTGCCGCCCGCCAGGGCCTCGAGGCGCGGGCGCACATCCAGTCTTTCGGCACCGCCCAGGCCGCCGAGGGCCTGATCCAGGCGGCGGCGTGGTGCCGGGAGTCGCGCAGGGGGAGGGCAATGCCATGTACCTGATGCTGCTGCTCGGCTTGGCTGCAATAGGCTGCGCGCTGGCCTTCTACCGCTGGCGCTGGGGCGTGCTGGCCGCGATCGCGGTGGGGCTGCTCCAGGATCCGCTCCGCAAAATGGTGCCGGGGGTTCCCGGCTATCTCGCCCTGGCCTCGACGCCGGTCTGGATCGCCGCCCTCGGCTCGGCCCTCGCTTCGGGCGAGGTGCGGCTCAACCGCTTCCTCGGGTCGTTCCCTGTCGCCGCCCGCTGGATCGCCCTCTTCGGCGCCTACCTCCTTGTTCCCGCCTCCCTGTCCGCCACCTACGGGACCAACTCGTGGCAGATCACCATTCTCGGCGCGGTGATCTATTCCTCGGCCTTCCTCGCCCTGGCGGTGGGCTGGCGCTATGCGCGGGAGGAGGAGGGCCGGGTCCGCCTGCTGACGATCTACGCGATCGGCGCTGCGGTGCTCCTGCTTGGCGGTCCGCTGGAGCGCCTCGGCTGGGGCAGCGGCCATCCGGCGATTGGCACCGAGGTGATGGGGCACCTCTGGGTGACCCACCGCACCGGCGAGGCGGTGTACATGCTCGCGGGATTTTTCCGGGGGCCGGATGTCATGGGCTGGCACGCCGCGATGCTCACCATGGTGTCCTGCATCATGGCGGTGCGGACCCGCGGGCCCCTGCGCTATTTCTGGATCGCCCTGGCGACCTGGGGCATGATGAACATCTGGCTGTGCGGTCGCCGCAAGATGGTTTCGATGATCCCCATCTTCCTCGGTTGCTTCATGCTCCTGATCTTCCGCTTCCGCGACGTGCGCCGCATCGTTCCCGCGCTCGGCGCGCTCATGCTCGTGCTCGGCGTGGGCTGGTTCGCCGTGTCGGGGACCTACCGCACCTCGGCGGTCGACACTTTCTACCTCACCGTGCTCGACGAGTGGGACACCCAGGTGGCCCGCCACGGCTACGGCGCCGTCCGCGAGACGATACGCCAGGTGGGCATCTTCGGCCATGGGCTCGGCATGGGGCAGCAGGGCATCCACCACATCAAGGCTGAGAAGCCCCGCATCTGGCAGGAGAGCGGTCCAAGCAAGCTGGTGATGGAGCTGGGGGTTCCCGGCGCCTTGCTGTTCGTCGCGGCGGGCCTTGCCCTGCTGTTCACCGCCTACCACGTGGTGGCCGCCGACCGGCGCGCGCAGGCCCTGTACCTCAACGCCGGCCTCCTGGCCATCATGGTGGCCAACATCGCCTCGGCTTTCGTTTCGGCCCAGGTCTACGGCGACCCCTTCATCGCCCTCCTGCTAACCTTCCTGTTCGGCCTGCAGCTATCCGGCTCCCGCTTCCGGCCAAAACCCACGGAGCGCCCATGCCCGCCGTAGCCCTCGTTTCCACCGCCCCCCGCCACCCGCCGGGCAGCATGTCGGCCTACGCCTCATTGGTCGAGCAGGCGCTGGGCTCCGTCCAGCCCCAGCCCTACGAGCTGCGCCGCGTGGATCTCTGGTCTCCGGCGGCCGGCGGCGCCATGTGGCGGCAGCACCTCTGGCGGCTGCGGCATGCCCGGGCCGCTCTGGCCTCCACCCGGGCCGATCTCTACCACCTGCTCGACGGATCGATGGCGGCCTTCATTCCCCGCCCGCTCCTGCGCCGCACCGTGATCACCGTCCACGACCTGATCCCGCTGCTCACCCTCGGGGGCGAGCTTCCGGGGCCCCGGCCCAGCCTGCCCGCCCGCCTCCTCATCCGCCGGGCGAACGAAGCGCTGACCCGCTGCGCGGGGCTGGTAGCCGACTCCTCCCAGACCGCCGCCGACCTCGCCCGCCTGCTCGGGGCGTCCTCCGTTCCGGTGGTGCCCCTCGCGGTGCGCGCCCTTCCAGCAGGCGAGCCCATTCCCGGCTACGTCATGCCCGAGCGCTTCATCCTCCACGTCGGAAACAATGCCGACTACAAGAACCGCATGGGCGTGCTGCGGGTATTCGCCCGCTTGAACGACGTGGCCGGCCTGCACCTGCTCATGGCGGGACCGGAGCCGACGCCGGCGATGCGGGCCTTCGCTGAATCCGGCCGCCTGCGCGTAACGTTCACCGGACCGCTCTCCGATGGACAGCTCAACACCCTCTACCAGCGGGCTGCCTTCCTGCTTTTCCCCAGCCGATACGAGGGATTCGGTATGCCGGTCCTCGAAGCGATGGCGTCGGGCTGCCCCGTCGTCTGCTCCACCGCAGGCTCGCTGTCCGAGGTCGCCGGCGACGCCGCCTTGACCGCGCCGCCAGACTGCGACGCCGAACTCGAAGCCCATTGCCGGCGTTTGCTCTCCGATCCGGAGCTTCGGTCAGAATTGCAGGCGAG
>CBFGVE010000001.1:0-37623 GCA_965651915.1 uncultured bacterium | reverse complement strand
CAGGCGAACACCACGCTATACTTCACCTCGTCCTTGTGGGCCTTTAGCAAGGCCTCGGCCTCCTTGAACTGGCCCAGTGTCAGCAGGCAGGTAAAAAGCGGGTAGCGGGCGCCAACGTTGTCGCCCGCGCTAAGCTCCAGCAGCCCGGTGTATTCCACAACCGCCTCTTCCATGCGGCCTGCCGCCAACAGCTCCTCGGCAAGCTGCATGCGCGCCCTCATGTAGGGCCTGGTCTCCACAAAGCCCCAGAAGTGCGGGGCCAATTCCTTGAACGCATCCTCGCCCAATTTCCGGGCGGCGATCTCGACAATCTCGCGCAAGGCCTCGACCCGTCCACTGGAATCCAAGTCCTCGACATCCAGCAGCATCAGTCGCGCATCGACATTATCCGGATCCAGCCGGATCGCCTCCGCCAGATGCATCAGGGCTTCCTTGCCCGAGGGTGCCTCCATCGCTTGGAAGACCAGATCCTGGGCTCGCTCCTCGTCGCTGGCCGGGCCATCCTCCCCACCCATCCGGCCACTCAACGTGAGAAACATCCGCTCCATGGCCGCGCGCGCGGTGGCAACATCTGCGGGCATTGCCTGATTTTGCTTCGAGGATTTTTTAGCCATGGGGATGCTCCTACAAGGGGGATGGGAACCTATTTAGAACGACGTTCAGGAAAGAGTACACGATCATAACCGACCTCGGCCGCTCATTTTTCGCAGTCCACGAAGGAGAGCAGGAACAGGCCCCCGAGGGCTACGCACAGCCCCAAGGCGAGCGGGTCCAGGGCCACGCCCAGGCCTAACGCGATGTCTCCCCAAACCATCTTGATCTGCTCCAGGTCCGCCACACCCGACACGTAGTCCGAGAAACCGGCGAAGACCGACGAAATGCCGACCAGGGTGGTGACCAGTCCCGCTCCAGCCGGCAGGAGCAGCATCCGGGTATACCGCAACCTAATGTGGTTGACAAAGCGGATTAAATGTGTATTTTCTGATTTTCAGATTATACACTGTCTTGCCATGCACACTACCACCCTTACCGTAACCGAAGCCGTGCGGCACTTTTCCGACTATCTGGGCCGGGTTGCCTACCGTGGTGAATCTTTCGTCCTCCGCAAGGGAAACCGGAACATCGCCGAGCTGCGGCCGCTGCCGAGCGGCCGGCGGCTGGGCGATCTGCCGGGTCTGCTTCGCTCCCTACCCCACCTGGACGTGGGCGATGCCGAGGTCTTCGCCGGCGATCTGGACCGCGCCCGCACCGAGCTGGACCAGCAGAAGCAGGGGGATCCGTGGGCGTCCTGATTGACAGCAGCATCCTCATCCAGGCGGAACGAGCAGGGTCTGATGTCACCCCGTATTTGATCGGCCGCGAGCAGGAGGAATGCTTTCTTTCGGTGATCTCGGCGAGCGAGCTGCTGCACGGCGTACATCGAGCCCGCGATGCCAACACGAGGGCGAAGCGCCTTGCGTTCGTTGAGGGCATACTCGCGAGCATTCCGGTACTACCCATCGACACGGCAACCGCACGGTCCCACGCCCAGCTCTGGGCCGATCTCGTCAGCCAGGGCCTCCCAATTGGAGCCCACGACATGTGGATCGCTGCGACCTGCCTCGCCCACGGCCACCTTCTGGCCACCCACAACCTGCGCGACTTCGAGCGGGTTGCCGGCCTGCGCATTGAGCATTGGTCTTGAGTCGCTCCCCGGCCCCGGGCGTCACCCATAAGCGCCACACTTCATCGCTTACCCTTAAGCGATCCCCCTCCGTCGCAAGGGGCGGTTTGCCCTACTCCCCGCCGGGGAGGCGGCCCATGGCGCGCTGTAGCTCGACCCACTCCACGCGGAAGTCGCGGGTGGCCTCGACCTGTTCGAGGCGGGCCTGGGTGAGGTCGAGCGCGGCGGAGAGCACGTCGAGCTGGGTAAGCGAGCCCGCCCGGTAGCGGTTCTCGGCGAGGCGGTGGGCTTCCTCCGCCTGGGCGATGAGCAGCTCGCTCACCTGGAGAATCTCGCGGGCCTCCTCGGCTCGGTGCAGGGCCTTGCGGACCTGCACTTCGATGGATAGCCGGTGCTGTTCCTCGCGAAGGCGGGACTGCTCAACCCGCGAACGCGCCTGCTCGGCCTCGCCGCGCAAGCGCCCGCCCTCCCAGACCGGCAACGAGGCTTCGAGCCCCACCAGCCAGCCTTCGAAAGTCTCGGAGCTGTCGGGACTGAAACGGTCGTTCTCCACCGTGTAGTTCGCGACAAAGTCGATTTCGGGGGCGCGCTTGCGACGAGCCACGCGGAAGTCAGCCTCGGCGGCCTTGCGCTCCAGCTCCAGGCGGAGCAGGTCGGGCCGCTGCCGCATCGCCTCATCCAGGGCGTCGGCCACCACCGGAAGTCCGGGAACCTCAACCGGCTCGTCCACCAGCTCCACGTCGCTGGCGGCCAGCCCAAGTCCGCTCAGGCCCAGGGTGGCGCGGAGGTCTTCGAGGGCGATCCGGTACTCGTTGCGGGCCCGGATGAGGGGGGGATTCGCGCTGGCCACGCGGACCTCGGCCTGCATGACATCGAACCGCGGCGCGGCGCCGGCATCGAAGCGGTTGCGGGCCAGTTCAAGCTGCTGCTCGAGCAGGCGGAGGGACTCGGTCTGCACCTCGACGCGGGAGCGCGCCAGGACGGCGTCGAAGTAGTGGCGGTGGACCTCGGTGAAGACCTGCATCTGGATCTCGGACTCGGCCTCGACCAGGGCGTCGGCGCGGAAATCCTCGCGCTCCATGGCGGCGGCGAGGCGGCCACCCGAGTAGAGCGGCTGCCGTACGCGCACACCGGCGATCCACTGGGTATCGTCGGGCGCGTTGCCCGTGCCGAAGCTGTTGACCCGACCGTCGTCTTCGATCAGGTAGCTGCCGAAGGCCTCGGCGTCGGGCTTCGCGCTGCCGTGGGTGGTGCGGCGGCGGCCCGACTGCTCGTTTTGCCGCTCGCGGGCTTCGAGCAGGAGAGGGTTGTGCTGATCGGCGATCTGCAGCGCCTCGGACAGGGTTAGCCTGCGCGGCTCCCGCTCCACGGCCTCTTCGGCCCGCAGGGGGAAGACCGCTAGGGCGAACACCGCCACCAGCAAGCCGGCTACCGAGTAGTTTCGAAGGATCGAGACGCCGTTCATTTTCCAGACTCCTGGGCAATTTCCGCCTGATTCTCATCGGACTCGAATACACCGCCCTTGTGGATGCCCGCCGGGCGGCCGGTGAGCTTGAGCGACAGGTCGGAGAACAGGGTGTAGATCACCGGGATGATGAAGAGGGTGAGCAGGGTGCTGGTAAGCATGCCGCCCACCGCGACCACGCCCAGCGGGCGGCGGCTTTCGGCGGCGTCACCAAAGCCAATGGCGATGGGCAGGATGCCCATGATCGTGGAAAGACTCGTCATGAGAATGGGGCGGAGGCGGATCGAGCCCGCCTTCAGCATCGCGGCCCGGCTGTCGAGCCCCCGGGCCATCTGCTGGTTGGCGAAGTCCACCAAGAGAATCGAGTTCTTCGTCACCAGGCCGATGAGCAGGATGAGGCCGACCTGGCTGAAGATGTTCATGTTCATCGACGAGATGCGCGGAACGATGGATGAGAGCATGCGGGCCCACGAGGGCGGGTCGGGCGCGAAGTTCACCCAGCCATAGAGTTCGGTCCCGTAGTGGTTCACCCAGCTCAGCGCGTAGAGCAGGCCGAAGGCTCCGAGGAAGGCCAGCGGCAGAGCGAGCAGCACGGTGAAGGGATGGATGAAGCTCTCGAACTGGGCGGCGAGCACCATGTAGACCACGAGGATGGCAAGCAGCATGAAGCCGTAGATCTCGCGCGAGGATTCGCGAAGGTTGCGGGCGTCGCCCTTCCAGTCGTAGCGGAAGCCCTCGGGCAGGGTCTCGGCCAGGATGGCCTCGGCCTTCTCGATGGCGGTGCCCAGCGGCATGCCAACGGGCGTTGCCTGGATAATGGTGGAGCGCTGGCGCTCGAAACGCTCGATCACATTCGGCCCGGCGCCCTCCTCGGCCAGGATGACGTTGCTAAGCTGCACCAGGCTGCCCTGTTCGCTCCGCACATACACCCGCTCGAGGTCGGCGGGCGTCAGGCGGTTGAGGCGGTCCATCTGGGCGATCACATCGTACTGCTTGCCATCGACCTTGACCTTGCTCAGATCGAGGCCGCCGAAAAGCACCTGCAGGGTGCGGGCGACATCGGCGATCGAGAGTCCCAGTGCGCTGGCCCGGTCGCGGTCCACGCTCACCCGGATCTCGGGCTTGTTGATCTCGAAGCTCGACCGGGGATTGGCGAGGAAGCCTTCGGCGTAGAAACGCCCGACGAGCTGGGAGGTGTAGTCGTTGAGGGCCACCAGATCGGGGTTGCTGATGACGAGCTGGAAGGGCTGGGCGAAATCGAGGTCCACCGCCTTGGGCAGGATCGGGATCGCCACGGCGCCCTCCACCTCGGCGATGAAGCGCGAGCCGAGTCCTGCGGGGCCAGAAACCATGTCGCGCACGTGGGGGCGCCCTTCGGAGTCGAGCCGGACGAACATGAAGCCCATGCTGGGATTGCCCGGACCGTTGAACGGCAGGGCGACCGCCGTGAAGAAGGCGTCCACGCCGGGGGTCTCGCCCGCGATGCGCTCCATGTTCTGCATCATCCGGTCGGTGTATTCCGGGGTGCTGCCTTCGGGGGTGAACACCATGGCCAGGAGGCGCCCCTTGTCCTCCTCGGGCAGGAACTCGCGCTCCAGGTTGATGAAGAAATAGTAGGATACCGCGATGGAGGAGAGGGCGATGAACGACATCGCGACGCGGTGGCGCAGCGCCCAGGCGAGGGCGCGTTCGTAGCGGCGGTTGATCGCCTCGAGCTTGCGTTCGAAATAGTTGAACACCGGCCCGTGCTGGATATCGCCCAGCGGCTTGAGCAGCCGCGCCGCCGCCATGGGCGAGAGGGTGAGCGCCACCATGCTGGACATGAGAACCGAGCCGGACAGCGCCACCGCGAATTCAAGCAGCAGCCGCCCGGTCACTCCGCCGATAAACGTGAGGGGAAGAAATACCGCCACCAGCGAAAGCGTGGTCGCCACGATGGGGAAGGCGATCTCGCCCATGGACTTGATCGCCGCCTCGAACGGCTTCATGCCCTCCTCGATATGGCGGTAGGTGTTCTCCAGAACCACGATGGTGTCGTCCACCACGATACCAATCGCCAGCACCAGCGCGAGCAGGGTGAAGATGTTCACCGAGAGGCCGAGCGCGAAAAGAATGCCGAAGGTCGAAAGGATGGACACCGGAATGGTGATGGCGGGGATGAGGGTCGAGCGGACGTTGCGCAGGAAGATGAAGATCGTGAGCACCACCAGCACCGAGGCCATGGCCAGCGTGCTCCACACCTCGATGACCGCGCGCTCCACAAAGATCGATTCGTCGTAGGGGAACTGGTAGGAGATGCCCGTCGGCAGCGTCGGGGCGATTTCGTCCATGCGGCGCTTGATGCCCTCGGCCACCTCGAGGGTGTTGGCCTGGGACTGGCGGACGACGCCCAGGCCGATGCTCGGCCGCGAGTTGAAGCGGGCGACGCCGCGCTCGTCCTCGACGCCCTCCCGGGCCTCGCCGACATCGCGCAGCCGTATGACATCGGCGCCATTCTGGCTGAGCACGAGGCGGTTGAAGGCCTCGGCGGTGGTGAGCTGGCCCCGCGTCTGGATGGTGAACTCGCGGCTGCGGTTCTCTACCCGGCCGCTGGGCAGCTCGACGTTCTGGGCCTGCAAAGCGCGGTCCACGTCGAGGACCGTCACCCCGCGCGCGGCCATGCGCTCGGGATCGAGCCAGATGCGGATGGCGCGCTTCTTTTCGCCGCCGATGATCACCGAGCTGACGCCCGGCACGGTCTGCAGGCGGTCCTTCACCATCGTGTCGGCGATGTGGGTCAGCTCGCGGGTATCGTAGCGCTCGCTGTAGAAGGCGATCCACATGATCGGGCGGGCGTTCGCGTCCTGCTTGCTGATCACCGGCTCGTCGATGTCGTCGGGCAGATTCCCGCGCACCCGCGACACGCGGTCGCGCACGTCCTGGGCCGCGACATCGACGTCGCGGTTCTGTACGAACTCGACCGAGATGCTGCTGACCTGCTCGCGGCTCTCGCTGGTGAGCAGCTTGATGCCCTCCACGCTGCTGATCGCCTCCTCGAGACGCTCGGTCACCTCGGACTCGACGACCTCGGCGGAGGCGCCGGGATAGACGGTGAGGACGTTGACGACCGGCGGGTCGATGTCGGGCAGCTCGCGAACTGGGAGGCGTTGAAGGCCGAGCAGGCCGAATACCAGCACGGCCGCGTTGAGCATGGTGACGGCGACGGGGCGCCGGATGAACTGTTCAAAGATCGTCATAGGAGCAACCAGGGTGGAGCGAAATGACTAGGACTGCGGAGAGGCCCCGGAGGAAACGGCGCGGGGCTCGATCCGCGAGCCAGGCCCCAGCTTCTGGTGCCCCTCGACCACGACCCGGTCGCCAGCGGCAAGCCCATCGACCACCTCGACCCTACCAGGCAAACGCTGGCCCAGCGTCACGTTGCGGAACTCGGCTCGGCTATCGGCATTCACCACCACCACGTTCGCGTGGTCGCCGCTGAAGCGGACCGCCGCTTCGGGAATGGTCAGGGCGTCGGCCCGCACCTGGAACACCAGGTTGAGGCTGCCGTACATGCCGGGACGCAGGCGGTGGTCCCCGTTGGGGATCTCGGCCTTCACCAGCAGCGTGCGCGACTGGGCGTCGACCTCGGGGGCAATGAAGAACACCTTGCCCTCGAACGCCTCGTCCGGGTAGGCCACGGACGTGAACGCGACCTGCTGCCCCATCCGGAGCTGGCCCACGTAGCGCTCGGGGACGTGGAAGGCGGCTTCGAGCGGGTCGAGCCGCACCAGCATGCCGAGCACCTGGCCGACGGACACGAGCTGGCCTTCGCTCACCCGGCGCTCGCCGGTCACCCCGTCGAAGGGCGCGCGGATCACCGCGTCGGAAAGCTGCTCGCGGGCCAGCGCGAGCGAGGCCTCGGCCACCTTGAACTCCGCCTCGGCCTGGTCATACTCCTGCTGCGAAACCGTCTGGCTGGCCAGCAGATCGCGGCTGCGCTCGAACAGCGTACGGGCCAGCGCGAAGCGGGCGTCGGCCTCCTCGGCCCGCGCCTTCAGCTTGCGCTCGTCGAGCCGGAACAGCACCTGCCCCTCGGCGACGACCTCGCCCTCGGCGAATCCGATCGTCTCCACCCGGGCATTGATTTCACCAATCAGATCCACCGCGTCGCGGGCCTGGAGGGAGGCGATCAGCGGAGCGCGGTCCTCGAGCGCCTCGACCGCCACCTCGGCCACCACCGCCGGCAGCGCCGCGTCGGGCGGCGGGCCGCCCGCCTTCGTAACCGGACGACCGCAGCCGCTGGCGAGCGCCGCAGAGGCAAGAATAACTAGAACAGTATCAAGTCGAGCAGACATAGCATTCCCTAAACAGTTGGCGTGGAAGGCAAAAAGAGTACACCTTTGCGTATAATCCGCAAGAAGCCTGTTGGGTTAAGTATTTCTATCTGTTTGTAAATTGCTTTTTACAAACAACTAGCGAAGAATTTTTTACCATCGCTGCTTGACCGCAACTACCCATTTGGGCAGTTTTATTGCCATGCATGCCCACTCCCGTACCCGCAGTGTCCGCGGGCTCTTCGGCCTGGCGCTGGCCCTGCTGGCCGGCCCCGTTGCCAAGGCCCAGCCAGAAACCACCGAGGCCGTGGCCCGCGACCTCTTCGGCTCCCTGCTGACCGACGAGGCCTCGCTCGCGGATCGCCCCCACCTGAGGGCGCGCGACGGGCTGATGGAGGCCACCCGCCTCGCCGGCCGGCAGGAATGGGACCGAGCCCTGACCGCCTTCCGCGATTACTACATGCGCAAGCTCGCCGACACCGCCGGACAGCTCGGCATCCCCGACGACCTCGCCGATCCCTTCACCGACTACAACGGCGCCTTCAAGGCGGTCGTGGACCGGGGCGAGAACCCCCGCCGCAAGGCCATCGCCAACGCCGACCGCCTCGTCGAGCGCGGACCCGGGCCTAACGAGGCCAGCCACTGGGGCGGCGGGTTCGCCAACCCCCTGCTCCAGGCCTACGTCTACACCAAGGAGCCCCGCTACCTCGACCGCTGGTGCGACCTGATGGACGACTGGGTGGCGAATGAAAACTACCTCGCCACCCTGCGCCCCCTCTACATGCAGCCCGCCGACTCCAAGGGCGCCACCTCCGCCTTCCAGATGATGCGCCTCCTGCGCGCCGCCGCGATGGCCACCCCCGACGGCCACTCCGCCATGCGGCCGGACAGCCTCGCCCGCGTTCTCGCCAAGCTCATGCGGCTCTACCCCTCGACCACCCGCATCTACCACAGCTCCAACCCCCGCAACTGGATCAACGAAAACGCCTTTTTCCTGTGCTACATGGGCGCGCTCTGGGACGAGTTCAAGCTCGGCGAAAGCACCCTCGAGCACGGGCGCATCATGTTCGAGCGCTACGGCAGCACCCACGTCCTGCGCGATGGCACCGAGATCCAGCGGCTGTTCGGCTACAACTTCATGTACCTCAAGGATGGCAGCCACACCACCCGCCTGATCGACTCCCTCTACCCCAATCCCGACCTCGCCCCGGCATGGAAACGCGCGGTCGTGCGCAGCAACTGGGTCGAGGCGCAGCGCGATCATTTGCGCGAACGGGCCCGCTACCTGCTGCGCATGAGCACCCCCGACCAGGGCCTGCCCATCGGCATGCGCGGGGACTACCGCACCACGAATTTCCAGGATCTCCGCCCATTCGTCTCGCATGACCCCTCCAGCCTCGCGATCCTTGCCGCCTACAACAAGCAGAAACCCAACCAGCCGCTCCCCCCGCCTTCCGACGCCTTCCCCTATGGCGGCTACTTCTGGCAGCGCGAGGGATGGGGCCCCGGCAGCGGCCACGCCCTGCTGATCAACTACCCCCAGATGGGCGACAACGGCTTCCTCGCCCGCAGCGCCAACAACGCCTTCGGCCTCAGCATGTACGGCATGGATATGCTCGAGATCGGCGTGGACGGCGTCTACTCCATCCGCCCTTCCCCGCTAAAGGTCGATGGCCTCCCCCAGAACCTGGGTGCCGGACTGCTCACCACCCATAACGAGCCCACCGAGCCGATCGCCACCCGCTGGCTCGCCTCCACCGCCTTCGACCTCGCCGAAACCCTCTACCAGGGCCCCTACGCCCGCAATAGTAACAGCGACGACCCCGCCGAGATGGCCAATCTCTACCAGCAGGCCATCAAGGATGTCGCCCACCGCCGCCAGCTCATCTTCCTGCGCCAGGCCAAGCTGTGGCTGTGCATCGACCGCCTCCACACCGACAGCGAGCGCTCCTACGAGCTGATCTGGCAACTGCCGGGCCCACCCGCCAGCAAGAAAGAGGTTCGCACCTTCGCGCCCGACGCCATCCAGCTCGACCGCGCGCAGGAAACCGTGCACACCCAGGCCCAGGGCCAGCCCAACCTCTCCCTCTACCACGTAGGCGGCGAAGCCCTCGCCCTGGCAAAACGCCCGTTCAAGGGGCGTCCCACCAAGCTGACCTCGCCCACCGAGATCCCCGTCGCCTGGAAGGGCCGCGGCGAGCAGGTCGTGGCGACCCTCATCCACCCGCGACCTAACATGCAGGCCAGCCTGCAGCAGATCCAGCGCATCCGGGAAGCGGGCGCGATCGGCTTCAATGCCGAGGCCGCCGATGGACTCCGCCTTATGCTGCGCACCGCCCGCAGCGGACGAGCCGCGCTTGCCGCCGGCAGCGTGCAGGCCCACGGCGAGCTGCTCCTCGTGCAGGGCGCGGAGGGCGCCATCGAGGGCCTCGCCCTAGGCTGCACGTCGCTCGCCATCGCCGGCCGCACCGTGCCCCTCGACCAACCCGACGTCCAGTTCAGCGTCCGAGACGGGAAACTCGCGGTGGACCCCATACTCGGTCCGGTCTGGCCGGTCGAGATCCTGCCCTCCCGGCTCGGCTTCGTTGCCCCACAGGACATCACCCTGAGCTGCAAGACCCCCGGCGTAGAAATCCGCTACACCCTCGACGGAAGCGAACCCACCCCCGCCTCCACCCTCTATGCCGGGCCCTTCACCCTCCGCGACAGCGCCCTGGTACGCGCCCGGGCCTATCGGACCGGCCTCGACGCCAACCCGCCCGAAACCAGCCAGCGCCGGGCCTCCCCACCCTCCCGCGCCTACTACGAGAACCTCGCCCCGGCGCAGGCCCGCTCCACCCCCGGCCTCGAACCCGGCCTCTGGGCCGAATTCTACCGTGGCCACTGGCTGGACATGGTCCAGGGCCTCGACCGCTTCAAGCCCGTCGAACGGCGCGCGGTTGCCGCGCTGTTCGACAAGTGGGAGGGAGTGCCCGCGCCCGAGACCTTCCGCAAAACCAGCGGGGAGAAGCGGACCCCGCGAAGCGAGGCCCCACCGCCCTACGGGCTCCGCTACACCGGCTTCCTCGAAGTGCCCGCCGGAGGCGTCTACACCTTCCGCGCCCCCGAGCACTACATGCGCGACAACCTCGCGGGAGGCTACGAACTCATCGTCACCCTCGCCGGCCAGACCTGGCAGCCCGCGATGGGCCGCCACGGCTTCGGCACGTGGAGCATCGCGCTTGAGCCCGGTCCGCACCCCATCCGGGTGGACTACGTGGACTACCGCGGCAGCGCGGTGGCCGACTTCCACCACCCCAGCCTCCGGGTCAACTGGATCTGGAACGGAGCGAAGCCCCCGCTCACCATCCAGGGCCCCGGCGTGCAAGAACAGCCCATCCCCACCGCCTGGCTGAAACGTCAAGATCGATAGTCTGGCGTGAAAACGATTAGGATTGCGGTTAAGAATATGGTGAAGTACGAGGGTAGTCCGATTAGGCAAATCGTGGCTTTTCAGTAGAATTAACAGAATAAAAAATGAAACCAGTAGGCATAGACGAGATCACGTTTCGCGGGGTGCCGCTGGTGGATTCCCCGGATGGATTTGGATACCTGAGAGAATCCTCCGATGTGGCGGACGATGCCGAGGCCCTGCGGTCGCGGATGAAGGAAGATGGATATCTGTACCTGCGGGGACTGCTCGATCCCGAGCGGGTGCTGCGCGCAAGGCTATCCATCGCGGAAAAGCTCGCGGCCGAGGGCCTGCTGGACCCAGCCTCTCCGGTGAAGGACTGCGTGCCCCGCCCCGGGATAGAGCTGGTCTTCAAGGCCAACCTGGCGCTGAACAATCCCGCCGTCGAGGCCTTGCTCTACGAGGGCGAGATGATGGAGTTCTGGGCGCGCTTTTTCGGCGGACCGGTTCTCCACTTCGACTACACCTGGCTGCGCGCCCGGGTGCCGGGCATCGACAGCGTCACCGAGCCCCACTGCGACACCGTATACATGAACCGGGGGACCCCGAATCTCTATACCGCGTGGACCCCGCTGGGCGAGGTGCCGCTGAATTTCGGTGGCTTGCTGGTCCTCGAGGGCTCGCACCGACGCGACGACGTGCTCGCCGAATACTGGAGCATGGATGTGGACACCTTTTGCTCGAACGGCCCGGAAGCCAGCGCCCTTCTCGAGGGGAAGAAACTGTGGCAGTCCGACAAGCAGAATGGCGCCTTCGACGAGGATGCCCGGGCGGCACAGAGCAAGGTGGGCGGACGCTGGCTGGGAGCGCACTACCAGATCGGGGATGTGTTGGTGTTTGGCATGCATACTTTGCATACCGCCTCGGATAACCGCACCGACCGCATCCGCCTATCCACCGACTCCCGCTACCAGCCGGCCGGGGAGCCGGCGGACGAGCGCTGGATAGGACCCAATCCCGTAGGCCATGGCGTTGGGTCCAAGAAGGGGATGATTTGCTGAACCGGGCAGATACCCTTGCTCGACGCGCTTGAACGGGAAGAGTGAGGGACATCGCGTGAGGAGATCGCTTAAGCGTATCCGGGTAAGGGTAGCGGTTAAGAGCAGGCCTGCGGTTTAGAGCCCGCATTGGTGGCCGGATGCAGGGTGAAAGTTGGCCAAAGCGAAAATCCTATCTCATCCCCCAGCCGTCTTGAATTCCTTGCAGGCCGCCACGTAGGCTTCCACGTTTTCCCAGGGCACCTCGGGCTCAAGCAGGTGGGTCGGGCAACAGAAGAGTCCTCCCGCCGGACCTGCGATCTCCAAATTTTTAAAGACGACCGCCCTGACCTCTTCCGGCGTGCCGAACGGCATGGTGGACTGCGTACCGAGCGTGCCGTTGAAGGAGAGCCGGTCGCCGTAGTGCTCGTGAATGCTGGCAAAGGCCATGCATTCTGGCTGAACCGGATTGAGAATATCGACCCCCGCCTCAATCAGGCTGTCGATCAGAGGCTTCACGTAGCCGCACGTATGATAGAAGATCAGGACATCGGGTTTCTTGGCTTTCGCCGCGCGGATCACCTGAGCTAGTCGCGGCTTGAGCCATTCATCGTACATCGCTTTCGACATCATAATGGTGCGCTGCATGCCGATGTCGTCGCCCAGATCAATGATGTCCGCCCCAGCGCGGGCAAAGGCCGCAGCGCGCAGGCAGGAATGCTCGGTGATTTTATCCAGGATGAACGTGGCCTTCTCATCCTCCATCGTCATGTCCACCATCAACTGCGTCATGTCGCGAATATACCAGGCCGTTTCCCATATCGTGCACTGCATGCCGCCATAGGCCGCGCGGCCGGACGCATGGATGGCCTCCACGGCCTCGCGCATATGCCCCACGTTCTCGGTGTCGTACTCCGGAAACGGGAAGGCCTGCAGCTCTTCCAGCGAGGCCGCCTTCGCCAGCGGATGCCGCATATAGGTCATGTGCATGGCGGCCTCGCTGCCGGGCTCATGCGCCACCCCGTAGGGGCTGAACCGGGTCCCCGCCTTCAGGGGCGTGTCGAAGTAGGCGCTCCAGTCCACCGGATCACGGGAACGAAGGTGAAGCCCCGGCACATTTTCCAGGGCGAAGCCCTCGGGATAGTCGAAATATTCGGGCATGGGTGCATCCCCAGCCACCGCCTGGTACGTCGCCATCAGCGAAGGACATAGACTCATATGGACCGGTGCATAGTCATATCCCTGCCTGCGGTACAGGCGAAGTACGTTGTCGCGTGGGGTCGTCATAGGCCCTCCCGATTGGTTGATGCCAGTATTCAGCAGTGCGAAGAAAATGCCATCATCCCATGCTTCCGGTGACGAATAGGGGGATCTACGATCCTCACGGGGCGAAACCGCATGGCTCAAGCGCCGGATACCATCCAATGCCTGGACAAGCCGCCGGAAAAAGCGTCCAAGCCTTGGAGGAAATCCCCGATCCATTCTCCTAGGCTTGGACAATCGGCGCGCAGCGCCGACAGGGCACCCGCCCGGCTTCTAGAAGCTGCCTTCGGCAGTGGCCCTGCGGGCCATTATCCGTCGGCAAGCAAACCCCATTTCCCGGGCAAGAACTGCGGCACACGCTCGGTCTTGGCTGTGCATTCTTGACATCCTGCGCCGCATCTTATACATTGCGCTTATACATCGTGGAGCCGCAGCATGGTCAGAACCCAAATCTACATCACTGAAGACGAGCAAAGGAAGCTACGTGCGCTGGCCCGTCAATCCGGGCGCAAACAGAGCGAGCTGGTGCGTACCGCGATCGACGACTACCTTGCCCGCGCATCCGCAACTCCGAGACGAGATGCGCTGCGAGAATGCCGAGGCCTGTGGAAGGATCGGGAACTGACCGATTCCAAGGCGATCCGATCCGAAATCGAGGCCAGGATGCTCAGGTGAGTGGAGTCCTTCTGGATACCAATGTGCTCATAGACTACCTGCGGGATATTCCGCAGGCCGTGAACTACATCGAGACCTGTCCCGGACACATGAGCATCTCGGCGCTTACCGTGGCGGAACTGCACGCAGGCGCCCGGGACGACGCCGAACGACAGCGGCTTCGCAAGTTCACCGCCGTCTTTGATATTATCCCCGCTGACTCAACCATATGTGAAATGGGTGGGGATTTTCGGGCCAAGTATGCGCCAAGCCATGGCGTAGATTTGATCGACGGTGTGATCGCCGCAACCTCGATTATTTGCGACCTCACTCTGGTGACGCTCAACACGAAGCACTTTCCGATGCTCGGAAACCTTGTCACACCCTATCGCCGAGGCACCTAGAGAGGCGCCTCCCGATTCAGCAGTGCGGGCTCGGCAGACCGACTGGGTCGAGGTGCGGTTCTGGAGCGGATTGCGGATGGACCCCAGCCCGGCGGCTCCTAGAAGACGGGGATTCACGGGTCTAGCGACTGCTCGGAAGCGTGATCGAAACCGATGAGAACGACGTCGCAGCGGCGGTCCGGGAGATGCAGTTCTTCAACGATTCGCGCCATGTCCGTCCAGTAGTAAAACCACTGAAACCATCCGGGAAGGCTTCTCCTTATTATGTAAGCGCACCGCATATCGAGTCTGACCCTGGGCAGATTCGGCTGTCAGTAAAACTACGCTACCAAAGCCGGCAAGCGTGAACCCTCCATCACGATCAGTGCGAACATCAATGGAGGTGCTAGGAAATGCTCCGTAATCAGCCGGCCGGGCTTCAAAAAACCTCGCTCTCACTGTCGCGCCTTCAACAGGCTGCTTAGATTCGGAGATGCACTGCCCCTGTATGTGCCAGTCAGCATCAGCTTCGGCCTTCATCTTCATGAAGAACGTTCGCTTCAAGATCACCTCGTCGTTCCATCGCTTCCGTGCGGGCGTTTACAGTCGAGACCATACCGCCATGGCAGTGCAGAAGGAATATCTACCACCAATGTGGGCTCCAAGCCATACACTTCACCGCCACACTTACTCGGCTACCCTTAAGCGACTCGCCTCAGCGGAGGAGGCGGGCAGGCGTGAAGGCTGGTCGATTACGCGTAGCGAGGTGGTGGGGCCGGGCGCTAGCGTGGGGAAGTCTTTCCGTCCACCGAGACAAGCTCGGTGGGGCGGTTTCGAGAACGTTGTTCATTGGGCTAGCGCGCCGTCACGGCCTCCAGCCGAACCAGCAGCGGACGGTGGCGGGAGGCCTCGCGGAGGTCGGGGCGGTGGAGGATCTCGGCGGCGGCGGCCCGCCAGCCGCCGGCTCCGCCGAGCAGGAGGTAGTCGATGCGCTCGTAGAGGTCGCTGCCGGGATCACTCGCGGTCCAGGCGTCGCCGTAGGCGTCGGCCGGGCGCACGTCGCGGAGGGCGTCGTCCCCCTCCCCCATGACATCGCGCACGATGGAGGAGCCGGGCAGGTCGTTGAGGGTTCCCGCGAGCAGGATGGCTTCGCTGGGAAATTCGCGGCGGATGCGGCGGAGGTGCTGGCCGAGGATGCGGGCCTCGTTGCGCCGCATCTCGGTCTGGCCCAGGGGATGGAAGTCGCGGGAGCGCAGGTGGGCGGCGACGACGCGGAGCCAGCGCCCCGGGGCGGCCTCGACCGAGGCCTCGATGAAACCGCGCTCCACCCGGCAGGGCGTGCCGCCGATGGAGTAGCGGTCCTCGGTGTGCAGGCGGGCGTCGCGCAGGGGCGCGCGGCTGAGCAAGGCGAGGTAGCGGTCGGCGTCCTCGGCCTCGACGAGCAGGTGGTGGGGGTAGTCGGCGCCGGCCCCGGCGAGGCGCTGTCGGAAGCCGTCGAAAAGAACCGGATTGCCCATCTCCTGGAGGACGACGAGGTCGGCGTCCGACGCCGCGATGGCGCGCATGATCGCGGCGATGTGCGCATCGGGCTTGAGGTCGCCGGCCTGGCGGTCGCCGCTGCGGTCGGCGGGGCCGTAGTGGTCGAGGTTCCAGGAGAGTACCGTGAAGGCGGGCGGGCCGGGCTCGGGCGCGGGGGTGCAGCCAACCAAGCAGGCCGAGAGAAGAACGACGCAAACAGTAATTCGGACCATGCCCCGCCCCTCCCCTTGCCGCTAGCCGGCGTAGCCCTTCTCGATGCGGTCGGCCACGTCGCGGTAGGAGATGTCCACCGAGTAGATCTCCTTGAACTGCTTTAGGGCCTGGTCCTTGCGGCCCATCGCCTCGTAGATGAGGCCCAGCTCGTACATGATGTCCTTCTTGGTGGCATTCATGGTGGTGTACTCGGAGTTGGCCTTCTCGAGCTGTTCGGCGGCGATGTCGAGCTGGTTCTTGGCCTTGAAGCAGAGGCCGAGGTAGTAGAGGGCCTCGAGGCGGCGGGCAGGGTTGCGCTGGGCGAGCTGTAGCTGCTGGATGGCCTCGGTGTACTGCTGGTGCTGGTAGAGGAGCTGGCCCAGCTCGAACTTGAAGCCGAGGTCGTTGGGGTAGAGGTTGACCCGCTCGGTGGCGTCCTGAAGCACGTAGGCGTCCTTCTCGGCTTCGAGAGCCTCGGCCCCGGCCTCGTCGCCGGCACTGCGCAGCTCGCGGATGCGGGCGTCGTACTCGTGGACGCGGACCTGGGAGATGGCGCGCTCAAGCTGCGGGTCGCCGCCGCTGCGCTGCTGGGCCTCGCCCAGGGCCTGCAGGGCCTCCTCGAAGCGCTCGGCCTTGGCGTACAGCTCGGCGAGGGCGCGACGGTAGTTGATGTTGTCCGGCTCGCGCTCGATCTTGCGGAGGGTGTCGGCGATGAGGTCCTCGGCGCCGCGGCCGGTCTTGACCGCCTTGGCCTGCTGTTCGAGGAGGGCGGCCTCCTTCTTGTCTTTCATCGCGTCGCGGTAGGACTTGGCCCCGGTCCAGCCGCCCTTGTTCATGGTGTCGAGGGCGGCGGCATCCTTGAGGTTCTTGATGGCCTCCTGGTCGTTGGGGCGGAGCTGGACGAGGATCTCGAAGCACTGGCGGCCCTTGTGGGTCTCGTTGGCGTCGAGGTAGAGCTGGCCAAGCCACTTGATGAGGTCGTAGTCGGCGGGGTTGTGCTCCTTGGCGATCTCCAGCGCCTGGATGGCCACCTCGGGCATCTCGGCGGCGAGGGCGGCCTGGGCGAAGGTGCGGACGAAGGGCAGGTGGAGCGGGGCCATGCGCAGCAGCTTCTCGCCGTAGGCCACGGCCTTCACCGGATCCTTCTTCAACGCGCCGTTGAGCTTCATCATCGTGCCCATGCCGGTGATGGACGCCCTGCTCTGGGCGAACTGGCCAACTTTCTTGTCCTTGAACTTCTTGAGGGCGGCGGCGCGCAGGCAGCGGCGGGCCTGCAGCAGGCCGGGCTCCAGTTCGAGGACCTGCTCGAACATGTCCATGGCGTAGTCGAGATTGCCCCGCTCCATGGCCCCGTAGGCCTTCTGGTAAAGGTCGCGGACTTTGCGGCTGGATTCTTCGAGAGTGACCTCGGCCATGATCGTCTGTTCCTCGCGTTGGCGCAGCGCAGGGCTGCGGAAGGGGTTCAAGCCGAAGATACTGCGCCACGATCCCCTTTTCGACAAGTTTTTTTAGGCCCTGCGCCGAACGCGGCGGGTTAGAGCCGGTCCCACAGGGCCCGGGAGTCGCCCCGCGGAAACTGGAAGCCCAGCTCGGAGGCCTTCATGCGGCGCACGTGCCCGTCGAGGAAGCCCGCGTTGAGCTGGCCGAGGTGGCGGTTGATGGGGCGTTCTGGATTGGAGTTGTAGCCTGAGTTGCTGGGCGTGCGGAAGATGGGCTGGGGTACCTTGCCCGAGTCGAACCAGCGGTCGGGGTGGGGGTTGTCGGCCGGCACCGGGTTGCCAATCCAGGCGGCGTCGGCGAAGGCGACGGTGAACGAGGGACGGGCCACGTCGTCCAGGCGGTAGGCAAACTCGGGGACGTTGTTGGTGAGAAACTGGCCCAGCTCCTGATGGTTGTAGCCTATGCCGTTGCTGCCCGCCGAGGGGCAGCGGTGGGGGCCCGTATCGGTCGCGCGGTCCATGGAGAAATAGGGGCCCAGCCAGCGGGAGCTGAACCACCAGAGGTTCTGGCCCCCTCCCTTGGTCCAGGTCTTATTCGCGTAGACGGGCGGCAGATAGGCCTCGTGGTCGTTCACGAACATCAGCGTGGCCTTGAGGCACTGGCCGATGTGGGCCGCACAGCCAGCCGCGCGGGCCTGCTCGCGCGCCCGCCCAAGCGCAGGGAACAGCATGGCGATGAGGATGGCGATGATCGCAACGACCACCAGGAGCTCGACGAGGGTGAACGCGGTCCGGTTCGGTCTGGATGATAACGTAGTCATGTGCGTAGGATCCCACAGAAGGAGGCCCTGCACAACTGATGTAATTAATTGCAATTTTTAACCTGCACGCTAGGCAGCCCGCAGCCTGCGGGCGACCAGGGCGAGGCCTATGCCCAGGAGGGCAAGGGCGCTGGGCTCGGGCACCACCTCCACGTCGAAGGTCCCGTTCAGGGTGAGGATGGGTCGGCTTGCATCGGTCGCCGACTCGCTGGAGTGCCAGGTCACAAACGGTCCGTCGCCACCATGATCCAGCCCATAGGCAACCACGACGAAGCCGCCGTTGGCGCCGCCGGCCAGCCAGGACTCCAGGGTGGCCAGGTTCTGGGTGAAGTCGAAGGTGACCCAGCTGCCGGTGTTGGTAACAGACCCGGTGAGCAGGACGGTGGAGAGGATGTTGGTATGCGTGCCCAGCAGACTGACTCGGGACCGGTTGGCGCTGGCACCCGTCCCGCTTCCCCCGTTCCACGCCACGCTGTTCGCCTCCAGGTTCCAGGTCGCCTGGGTCTCGGCCCAGCCACCATCGGTGGAGTTGACCAGGAACAGATCGACCCGGTTGTAATTGGTGTTCGCGTTCAATGCGCCTATGGCTCTGGAATTACGGAAGGAGAGGCTCGCGTTGGTGATCGTCGCCGAATGGATGTAGTTCGTGACCCCTACCATCCTGAAGCGGATGAGCGCGTCGTCGTCGTTGTTGCGGTCGCGGACGAGCAGGGTCGTGTTCGCCCCGTAGTTGGTGGTCGCCCCATCCTGCTTGATATGGGTGTCCTCGGTACCCTCGTAGGCGGCCATGGGGGAGTCGGCCCACGGGCTCAGGCCGTCCTGGAAGACGATCGTGTTGATGAGGTCGGCGCGGACGCCGGCGGCGAGAAGCACCAGTAGAGCAATCATTCGGGTTTTCATGGCTATTCCTTTTCTGACGGGGAGGCCGGGACGCCGCCCAGCTCGATATAGACAGACTGGCGGATATCACGGGACGAGGCCCCCACCTCGATATGGTAGGAGCCCGGGTCGACCGCCCACCGGCCTTCCTCCACGACGTACTGGCTGAAGGCCCGCCCGTCAAGGGCCAGCCGGACCCGGCGGCTCGCGCCAGCCTCCAGCTCAACGCACGCGAAGGCGCGCAGTTCACGGCGTGGCCGCGACGTGGAGGCGTCCGGCGCGGCCACATAGAGCTGGACCACCTCGACGCCTTCGCGGGGACCCGCGTTCGCAATCTCCAGCTCGGCCTCGACGCTGACCTTCCCGCTCCGGCATTCGGTGCGCACGTCGAGCGGTCCGTAGTCGAAGCGGGTGTAGGAAAGTCCGTGGCCGAACGGGAAGAGCAAGGGCTTGCGCTGGGTGTCGAAGTAGCGGTAGCCGACGAACATTCCTTCGGAGTAGGCGTTGCTGTCGCCGGTCACGCTGTGGGGGCCGCCGGAGTAGATGGAGCCCGGCGGATAGTCGTCGGCGCGGAGCGGATAGCTGATTGGCAGGCGCCCGGTGAAATTCTGGTCGCCCCAGAGCAGTTCGGCCAGCCCAAGCCCGATGCGCTCGCCCGCGTAGGGGGCGTAGACCACGGCCGGGGCCACGTCGATCCATTCGGCCGCCTCGATGTAGCAGCCAGCCACCAGCACGACCACCGTGCGGGGCTGCACCGCCAGCACCTCGCGGATCAGGGCCTCCTGGGCGGCGGGCAGGCGAGCGCTCGGGCGGTCGAAGCCCTCGCTCTCCACCAAGCCGGTAAGGCCCATGACCAACACCGCCGCGTCGCTGGCCCGGGCCAGCGCGACCGCCTCGTCGCGGAGCGCCTGCTCGGCGGCTAGGTCGGCCTTCCTGGACCCGCCGGCTGGCGGTGCGCCTCGCGCGTGGCGGACCTCGACCTGCGCACCGGCCAACTGCCGCAGGCCCTGGAGCGGCTCGACCAGCGCCTCGCGGACATAGTAGCTGCGGCCGCTGCCTCCACCCTGCAGGTAATGGGCGTAGTCCGGTTTCTCCACATCGAACAGCGGCGGGCGGGATGCGTTAGGGCCAATCACCGCCAGCGATTTCAGGGCAGAGCGGTCGAGGGGGAGCATGTCCCCTTCGTTCTTCAGCAGAACCGGCGAGCGGCGGGCCACCTCCTGCGCCAATTCGAGGTGCCCGTGACTACGCACCACCGAGGCGGCGGGACGGGGCTTCCCGTCGAGCAGGCCCATGCGGATCATCACCCGGAACTTCTCCAGCAGCAGGCCATCCACGTCCGCCTCGGCGACCCGGCCATCCTCCAGGGCGGCCAGCAGCTTCTCGCCGTAGTGCTTGGGCGAGTCCATCTCGATGTTCACGCCGGCCCGGACGCTGCCCTCGGTAGACTGCATGGCCAAACAGAAATCGGACACCACGAAGCCCTCGAAGCCCCACTCGTCGCGGAGGATGCCGCGAAGCAGATCTGTATTCTCGCAGATGTAGGTGCCGTTGAGCCGGTTGTAGGCAGCCATGATGTTGAGGGCACCGCCCTCGCGGACCGCCGCCTCGAAAGCGGGCAGATAGATCTCGCGCAGGGTGCGCTCATCGACCACGTTGTTGATGTCGAAGCGTTCGTGCTCCTGGTTGTTCGCGGCGAAATGCTTGGGTCCGCAGATCAGCCCGTTGGCCTGCTGGGCCCGCACGAAGGCAACGGCCAGCCGGGCGACGAGGTGGGGATCCTCGGAGTAGGACTCCCAGTTGCGGCCGCCGAGGGGGTGGCGGATGATGTTGAGCGTGGGACCGAGATTGAGGTCCTGCCCGAGGGCGCGCATCTCCAGGGCCATCGCCCCGCCGATGCGCCCGTAGAGGTCGGGATCCCAGGTCGCCGCGACCGCGGCCGGGGTACAGAAGTAGGTGCCCTTCACGGTAGATATGCGCCCGCTGCGCACCCCGGTGATGGCGTGGCCCATGATGAGCGGGGGTATGCCCAGGCGCTCCAGCCCCGGTGTGCCGAACTGCTCGGCTTTGAAGCCCCCGAACATGTCGCCATCCACGCCGAACCCGGTGAGCTGCGCTACTTTTTCCTCCCGGGTCATGCAGGCGATCAGGGCGAGCGCCCGGGAATCCTCGGGGTGGGACTCCACGTGGGCGGGCGGACAGAGAGCGGTGGCGGCGATTTCAATCATGCGGGCATCATGCCCGCGCCCCAGACTCCCAGCAAGCGCCCGCTTAAAAAAGCAACCCGAATCCTCTAGCAATCCTGAAATAAAAAAGGGGTCAGTCATTTATTATTGTCATTTTGAGGCGCTTTCGCCACCCGCCAACCCATCGCGCCGGCTGAACGGCGGCGCTTTACCTTTTTTCTTTATTTCCAACCGTGATTTTTAAACACTGTCCCGGATGAAGCTTCGTCAAGTCCAGGTCCTGCTCCGCCTCGAGAACGGCTGCCACCGCCACTTTCTCGGTGGGGTATCCCGCTTCGCCAGCACGGCGGGTTGGGACATCGAGGTTAGCTTCTACGAATACACCGCCGGCGGCGCCCAGTTCGACCGCCGGAGCGCAGGCATGCTGGTCCCCCACGGACTGCGCGAGGATTTCGAGCGCAACCAGCCGATCACCTGCCCAGCGGTATTTTTCGGCAGCCAGCAGGTGCCCCGGCCCGACCGCCCGGAGCCCTACCAGTGGTTCCCCGACGACGCGCTGGTGGGCAAGATGGCGGCCGAGCATTTCCTTGAGTGCGGATTCACCCGCTTCGCCTATGCCCACCACGACGTGTGGCCCTGCTCCCAGGCTCGGGGGGAGGCGTTCCGCGAGCGGCTGCACCAAGCCGGCCTGACGTGCGAGTGGCTCGACATCAAGCCGCAGATGACGGCGGCGCACCAGGCCGGCCTGCTACAGATGGCGAGGCGACTGCGCAGGCTGCCCCGCCCCATCGCCCTATTCGCCATCAACGACATGACCGCCGCCTTCCTCGCCCGCGCCCTCCAGCGGTCCCGGCTCAAGTTTCCCGGCGACGTGGCCCTGCTGGGCGTGGACAACGACGATTTGCTCTGCGATTCTCTTTCGCCTACCCTGTCGAGCGTAGATACGGCCTGGGGCCGCATGGGTTTCGAGGCCGCCCAGGGCCTCGACCGGCTCATGCGGGGGGAAGGGCTGCAGCAGCGCAGCCACCCGGTCGCCCCCGACCGCATCGCAGTAAGGAACAGCACGGGCTTCCTGGTTTTTCCCGACCGGCTGGTGGTGGACGCGCTTTGCTTCATCCGCGAGAACCTGGAAAAAGGGGTGGGCGTGGACGACGTGCTCCGCCATACGCTCGTCTCGCGCCCAACCCTCGACAAACGCTTCCGGCAGTATCTCGGCCATACCGCCTCGGACGAGATCCAGCGCGCCCGGCTCGAACGTGCCCGCCACCTGCTGAAATACAGCAGCCAATCCATCGAGCAGATCGCACACGCCTGCGGCTATGCCTATCCCGACGTCCTGTTCCGCAACTTCAGGCTCGCCTTCCACTGCACCCCTGCGGAGTTCCGGAAAAATTCGGACGGTTTGTGAGTCGAGATCCAGACCCCAGCGCAGAGCGCCGACCGGCCGGCTACCCGTACCCCGCCAGCCGCCGCACGATTTCGGGATGAAGACCAGCCACGTCGGTCCGCTCGCCCGGATCGGAGGCGGTATCGAACAGCCGGGGCTCCGCGCGCCCATCTGCAAGCAGCTTGTAGCGCCCATCGAAAACCGTTCGCCAGCTGCCGAGAGCGCTCACCACAACCGGCCGGTGCTGGGTGGCTCGGCCTTCGAGAATTGGACGCAGGCTCCGGGCCTCCATCTCGGGCAGCGTTGGCGCGCCCGCGTAGTCAAGGAAGGTGGCACACAGATCCTGGAGCGACACCAGCGCATCGCTCTCGGCTCCCGGCGCTACGCCGGGCCCAGCCGCCACCAGTGGGATGCCCACCGAAGATGTATGCCAGGTACCCTTGCCCCATTTGCCGTGGTCGCCCAGCATTTCGCCGTGGTCGCTGCTGTACACGACCAGGGTGCGGTCCAGCTCCCCGCGCGCCTCGACCGCCGCGATGAATCGCCCCACATGGCGGTCGATATTCTCGATCATCGCCGCGTAATGCCGGGTGCTGCGCTGGTAGTCCCCGGGCGTGAATCCGGGCGGCAGCCCGTCTTCGGGCAGTGGAAACTCGACCTCCTTCCAGGCGTCGTGCATCCGCTGGGTGACCTCCATCGGGTCGTGCGGTCCGGTAAAATTGACGGCCAGGTGCCACGGCTGCCCGGGCGGAAAGCCGGCCAGGAAACGGAGCCCGTTGCCGGCGATCCAGTTGTCGCAGTAGGCCTCGTCGGGCAGGGCGGTGACATAGGCGTTGAGACAGCGGTCCCGCACCTCATGCTCGCGTACGTAGTCCCGGGCGAGGCCGAGGCCTTCGAGGTAGCGGAGGTAGGGACCGCGCGGCGTGCCGGTGGCGGCATAGGAGGCGGTTCCGTCGAGCTTGCCCTCGTTGTCGATTCCCTCGGTGAAACCCCATTCGTCCAGCAGACGCGAGCCATCTAGATTCCAGGATCGCTGCGCGGCGGGCGTCGCGAGATCCTTGTGGAGGTCGAACTTGCCCACCCCGGCGACCCGGTAGCCCGCGTCGCGGAGCCGCTGGTAGTAGGTGGGCAAGTCCAGCGGGTAGCATTCGAGGTTGCTGGGTACGCCGCAGGCCGCGTAGCTGCGGCCCGAGGCCAGGCAGGCCCGGGCCGGGGCGCAAAGCGGCGACGGAGTGAAGGCCTGGGTGAAACGCGTGCCGCGCGCGGCGAGCCGGTCGATGTTCGGCGTGCGCAGCGGGAGCCGGGAATTCAGCCCCAGCCAGTCGCTTCTGTGCTGGTCGGGAAACAGAAGGAGGATGTTGGGCGGATGCATCGTGGCGAGGGGTGAAGGAAGCTGTAACGGAATCGGTCGTGAAGCGTAGCACCCGTTCGCCCCGATAGCTACCCAGATTGCCTCGCGTCCCCCTACCCCCACCCAGCTACTCCAGCAGGTCTCGGGAGAATCCGTAGAACTCGCCCGGAGCGAACGGCGCCTCCTTTTCCGAAACATCCGCCTCGGTGTTGTCGTAGGCGACATTCTGGCCGAGATAGATGTTCGCGGCGCGGAATCCCGCATGGATCCCCACCTCGTTATGCCGGAAAACATTGTGCATGAACGCGCAGCCCTCGGCGTAGCGGGTGTTCATGCCATTCCGGTGCTCCTCGACCAGGTTGCCCACGAAGAGATTGTTGCGGTTGCGCAGGCGCTGCCAGTTCTCGTCGCCGTCCTGCAGCGCTTTGCGCGCGAGGTAGGAGTAGAACAGGATGCCGGTGGAAGACTGGCCCAGATTGGCGACCATGCGGTTGCCGTAGACGGTGTTGAAGGATACCCCTTCCTCGATGAACACGCCGCTGCGGACATTGCCCCGCAGCACATTGAACAGCACCTTGCTGAAGTGGTTGTGGGCGTCGATGTCGATGCCGTCCGACTCCACATTGGCCACCACGTTGTCGATGTAGTAGATGTCGGAGGCAACGTGACCCCAGATCCCGCGGTGGCCAATGTCGACCACGTTGTTGCTCCGGATGAACACGGGGCGGCCCCGGACCGCGCCGCGGCCGCGCTTGCTCCCCCCGGGATTTTGCGGTGAACGGGAGTCGGCACGGTGCTGATTCCCTGGCTGCGCAGGGAGGACACCGTGACGCCATCGACGATGTGGATTCCGCTTCCCGGGGCGTCGATGCCGTGATAGGCCTTGCCCGCCCCGCCGTGGTAGTAGCCGCCGGAAATCGACGAGAAGCCCCGGCCTTCGAGCAGGACCAGCCGCGCCTGGTCAGGCATGCGGGCGATCACGTAGCCATCGAGCACCACCGAAACGTAGTCGGGAATGTGCAGACCGGTCTCTCCCTGGGTGGAGAGGAAAGTGCCGCGCAGATGGACCACGAGGTAGTCATCGGGATGGGCGTCGCGCTCCTGCTGGATGCGCGCCTGGACCTCGGCCAGATCCATGTGCGGGCGGTCGGCGAGCCGCTTCACGATCTCCTCCTCCACCGCGTCGAGCCGGACCCATCTGTCGGGGCCTTTATCGCCGGTCTCGATGGTGATGTCGCGGCGGCCCATACCGCCCACGATTACTGGGTCCGTGTGGCGGTTGCTGCGCGTTGGGGGGTTGAAATAGTGGTTGCGTCCCAGCGAAGCCTCCACGTCGCTGCCCGACACGTTTCGGTGCGAGGCGATAATGTTGTCGCGTCCGGCAAAGCTGAATGGCTTCGCCACCCGGTCAAAGGCGTTGTAGTAGACGGCATTCTGCTGTCCATCGACCGCGATCCCCACGCCTTCGGTTCGCACGAGGCGGTTGTAGGTCACCAGGTTCAGGCGGCTCGAGGCGCCGAGCTGTATGCCCCCGTTGCCCCGCACCGTGTTGCGGGCGACCGTACCGTTCTCGGAATGGACAACCACGGCGAATCCTCCCTGGCCGCGGAACAGGTTGTCGGCGACGACCGAGGTGTGGGAATCGATCTCGATGCCATGTCCCTGGTTCTCCCGGAGCTGGTTGTAGACAAAAGCGAACTGCGCGGCATCCCGCACCTGGACCCCGGACCCCATGTTGCTGTGGATGCGGCAGCGGGCAATGGAGCCGGGCTCGCCAAAACGATCCTTGCCCCTTCCCTGATACTCGACTCCGGCGCCCGCCGAATTACTCCAGGTGATCGAGATGGATCTTCGCGCTGTTCACCACGCGAACCACCGCGGGCGAGCGCATGTTGCCATCGAGCACCCCGGGGGCCTGGCCGTCGCCGGGGCCATAGACGCCCGCCAACTCCGCGTCGCGGAACTCGACCAGGTGTACCGCGGTCTGGGAATCCGCCACCAGCTCCGCGCCCGGTTCGAGCACCAGGTTCATGCGAGAGCCGAGGCGCAGCGGCTGGTCGCTCACGGTGAACCGGCCATCGAGCCGGATGACCAGCACGGCGTCGGGATGCTCGGCGCGCTCGCCGTCGATCCGGCGCTGGAGCGACTCGATGCTCCCGTGGCGCACGTACAACTCGCGCAGCTCCTCGCCTGCCGCGTGAACGAAGGGCGCCCGAGCGTCCAAATCGAGCGTATCCGGCTCCCAGGCACTCACTCCTCCTCCACAACCCGCCACCAGCAATGCGACCAGCCTCAACAACGGTCTACGCGGCAATCTCATCATCACGATCTCCTGGTTGATACTGATCATCCAAGCCTAGTATCCCATGGCCACAGATCAAACTTTTTTATTTTATTTTTACGCTTACGGCCGGGATGAGGTCCCAGCCCCGCCCGGGCCGTTCAACGCCCTTTTTGTTGCCTGGCCTGCTGCCATCTGGCAGGCTGCCGCGATGAAAACTCAAAAAATGAATGTCTGGAAGGTTCTCGCCTGGGTCAGCTTGCTGGCCGCGCTGTGGTTCGCCTTCACCCTTGTCCTGATCATGATACGGGGCGGCGAGTGGAGCGAGGTCATCACCGTCAACAACCCCAAGAAGCGGATGGCGGCGGTGGCGCTGGGCTTCGCGGGCTGGATCTTCTTGCGCGGCGGCTCGCCGTTCCGCGACTGGCTGCCCAACACCGGGCGCCTAGTGCTGCTGGGGATCAGCGTGTCGCTGGGGGTACTCGTCGGCGAGATCGCCCTCCGCATGATGCTCGAGCGCAACCAGGGCGGACCCGATGCAGGCAGCCAGTTCGAGAAGCTCGCCGAACTTTCCCGGCACCGCCGGATCAACCTCCAGAGCTTCCACCCCCTCGCCGCGATCGTCCGCCTCAGCACCAACCGCCGCATTATCTACGAGCTGATGCCCGACCTCGATATGGAGTTCGGGCACCGCAGCCTGCGCACCAACCGCCAGGGCATGCGCGAGAGCCGCGACTATGAGGAGGAGAAGGCGCCCGGCGTCTTCCGCGTCGTCGGCATCGGCGACTCGGGCATGTTCGGCTGGAACATCGACCAGGGAGGCGACTATCTGGCGGTGCTCGAAGACCGCCTCGCCGAGCGCGAGGGTCCGCTGCGCTACGAGATCCTCAACCTGGCGGTGCCGGGCTACAACCTCATCCAGGAGGTGGAAATGCTCCGCCACCGGGGACTGGACTATGCTCCCGACGTGGTGGTCGTGGGATGGTGCGACAACGATTTTGGCCCGCCCTTCTTCATGACCAAGTCCGTCGACTTCCGCCGCCGCGACGTCAGCTTTCTCTATCCGCTCCTGTTCAACCGCGCCGAGTTCCGCCAGATGGTGGACCCGCCCGCCATGCGCAGCACCGAGGTTGAAAGCGAGTTCATCGATCCCGAGATCGCCGACTACACCGGGGTCGAGGGCGTGAGCAAGGCCTTCTCCGAACTGCTCGAAATCCAGCGCGACCACGGCTTCAAGCTGCTGGTGTTCGGCGCGATGAACGAGCACGCCACCGGGATATGCGACCAGCTCGGTGTCGCCTACTTCAATATCCGCAGCGAGATCCCCCGGGACAAGTACCCCTCCGAATACGGGGTCTACTTCATGCACCCGGGAGCCGACGGCCACCGCGCGCTCGCCGTCGAGCTGGAGGCCGCCCTCGACCAGCGCGGCTGGCTCGACCGCTGAAGGCGCTACGGACCGGGGATTCCCCGAAGCCCCGAAGAGGCCGATTATCCGCGCTAGGCCTTGACTACGCGCACGGCTTTGCTAGTCTGCTCCGGCTTTTTTGAACCCCCATGGACTCGGTGCGCACCGCCCCGGGTCCGTCAATGAATGCCCCACAGGCGCAACCAGGAGACCAGAGATGGCGAAAGCCCAGACCGCGAAAGCCTCTGCACGATCCAAGCAGAAGCAGTACGTATTCTTCTACGGATTCGGAAAAAAGCACACCGAGGGTGACTCCTCGTGGAAGGCCGTCCTCGGCGGCAAGGGCGCCAACCTGGCCGAGATGGCCAATGCCGATCTCCCCGTCCCCCCGGGCTTCACCGTCTCGACCGAGGCCTGCGCCTACTACTCCATGCACGGTGAGAAGTACCCCCCCAACCTGCTCGACCAGGTGAAGGAGAAGCTGGGCAAGCTGGAGAAGCTCACCGGCAAGAAGCTTGGCGACAACGAGAACCCGCTGCTGGTCTCGGTCCGCTCCGGCGCCGCGATGTCCATGCCCGGCATGATGGACACCGTCCTCAACCTCGGCCTCAACGACAAGTCCATCCACGGCTTCATCCGCTCCTGCGGCAACGAGCGCACCGGCTGGGACTGCTACCGCCGCTTCATCGACATGTTCGGCGACGTGGTGATGGGCCCCTCCACCGGCCTGAACCACCACGACTTCGAGGTCGAGCTGGAAGCCCTCAAGAAGAAGTACAAGGCCAAGGAGGACACCGATCTTACCGCCGAGCAGCTCAAGGAGCTGACCCAGAACTACAAGAAGGTCTACGAGAAGAAGGTCAAGAAGGCCTTCCCCCAGGACCCCATGGAGCAGCTCGACCTCTCCATCCGCGCCGTGTTCGGCTCCTGGAACTCCGAGCGCGCCGCCAAGTACCGCCAGATCAACAAGATCACCGGCCTGCTCGGCACCGCGGTTAACGTCTGCACCATGGTGTTCGGCAACATGGGCCAGGACTCCGGCACCGGCGTGGCGTTCACCCGCGACGGCGCGACCGGCGAGGCCAAGCCCATGGGCGAATACCTCATCGACGCCCAGGGCGAGGACGTCGTCGCCGGCATCCGCACCCCCAAGAACACCGACCTGATGTCGGACGAGCCCAACCCGGTCTGGAAGCGCGCCTACAAGGAGCTGTGCCAGATCATGAAGAAGCTCGAGAAGCACTACAAGTACCCGCAGGACGTCGAGTTCACCGTCGAGCAGGGCAAGCTGTGGATGCTCCAGACCCGCAACGCCAAGCGCACCGGCCTGGCCGGCGTCCGCTGGGCGGTTGAGATGGCCACCGGCCGCGACGTCTACACCGGCGCCGCCCAGGGCAAGATCCTCTCGCCCAAGGAAGCGCTGATGACCGTCACCGGCAGCGACCTCGAGCAGCTCCTGTTCCCGATCTTCGACGCCGCCGTGGAGAAGAAGTCCAAGGCGATTGGCAGCGGCCTTCCCGCCGGTCCCGGCGCGGCGGTAGGCAAGGTCGTCTTCTTCGCCCACGAGGCCGAGGAGATGATCAAGAAGAATCCCAAGGAGCGCCTGATCCTCGTCCGCCACGAGACCAGCCCCGAGGACGTGGGCGGCATGTGGGCGGCCCAGGGCATCCTCACCACCACCGGCGGCATGACCTCCCACGCGGCGGTCGTCGCCCGCGGCTGGGGCAAGTGCTGCATCTGCGGTGCCTCCAACATGCGCGTCAACTACAAGGACAAGACCGTCCAGGTGGGCGATCTCGTGCTGAAGGAAGGCGACTGGATCTCCCTCAACGGCTCGGCCGGCGTGGTCTACCTCGGCGAGATTCCCACCCAGTCCAGCCCGGTGGTCGCCGCCGTGGTCGAAGGCAGCAAGGCTGCCAGGAATCACCCCATCTACAAGATGTACAAGCAGATCTCCGACTGGTCCGACCAGTTCCGCAAGATCAATGTGCGCACCAACGCCGACGCGCCCAAGGACGCAAAGGCGGCCCGCGCCTTCGGCGCCCAGGGCATCGGCCTCTGCCGTACCGAGCACATGTTCTTCGAGGGCGACCGCATCTGGGCGATCCGCGAGTTCATTCTCGCCAACGACAAGAAGGCCCGCGAGAAGGCCGTCTCGAAACTCCTGCCCTTCCAGCGCAAGGACTTCGAGGGTATCTTCACCGCGATGGATGGCCTGCCCGTCACCGTCCGCCTGCTCGATCCGCCCCTGCATGAGTTCGTGCCCCACGGGCAGAAGGAGCAGGAAGAGATGGCGCAGCGCCTCGGCGTGCCGGTCGAGCTGGTCCGCCAGCGCGTGGGCGATCTCCACGAGTTCAACCCCATGCTGGGCCACCGCGGCTGCCGTCTTTCGGTGACCTACCCCGAACTCTGCGTCATGCAGACCCGGGCGATCATCGAGGCCGCCTGCAACGTCGAGTCCAAGAAGAAGATCAAGGTGCTGCCCGAGATCATGGTGCCCCTCATCGGGACCAAGGCCGAGCTGGACTTCCTCGAGAAGATCATCCGCGCCACCGCCGACAAGATCATCGCCGACAAGAAGTCGAAGGTGAAGTACATGGTTGGCACGATGATCGAGATCCCCCGCGCCGCGCTCACCGCCGACGAGGTGGCCGAGACCGCGGAGTTCTTCAGCTTCGGCACCAACGACCTTACGCAGATGACCTTCGGCTTCAGCCGCGACGACATCGGCACCTTCCTGCCCGACTACCTCAACGAGAAGATCCTGCCCCAGGATCCTTTCCAGAGCCTCGACGTCAGCGGCGTCGGCCAGCTCGTCGAGATGGGCGTCAAGAAGGGCCGTCAGACCCGTCCCGGCCTCAAGTGCGGCATCTGCGGCGAGCACGGCGGCGACCCCGCCAGCGTGAAGTTCTGCTGCAAGGCCGGACTCGACTACGTGAGCTGCTCGCCCTACCGCGTGCCCATCGCCCGTCTCGCCGCCGCCCAGGCCGCGATCAAGGGCTAAGGCCAGCCATCAACCAACAAAAAGCCCGGCTCCCCCAGGGAGGCCGGGCTTTTTTATGGCGGGACTGTCCCCGAAAGCAAAATTCAACCAACCTTCAATCATATCCTAGGCATGCATCAAGAACGTGACAGCGAATAATGTATGGGCTACCGTACCACCATGCCTATTAATTCGGACAAGCCCCACCTATGGAAAGCAGACGTCGAAAAATCGATCGACTTCTACAACGATTGGTTTATCCGATTTGCACCGGAAACCTACCGAGAGCAGCGCCGAGCAACCACCCAAGCAGTGCTTGACGCCTTCGGGAAAACTTCCGACTTAACCCATATTGCCCCAGAAACGCTCCGGAATGCTCCGGGTATTCTTCCAATTCTTCGTATGGTTACAGCACCTCCGCTTGCCCGCGATCGCCTAATGGGTCTAGCCCACGTGAGCAAGGCCTTCATCGACTCGCTTGAGGGAAAGGAGAGCAAACCACCAAGACTTCCCAAGCGAATGCCTCAGAAAATCCTACAGGAGAATCTTCAACGGCTCTGCGATGTTATTGCGGAGTTAATCGACGACGATTTGCTTCCCTGGATAGGCCCTCGGAAGAAACCTTCCAGACGGGACCTGGCTCGCGCCGCAACCGTGATCGCGGACAGGATGTGCGGCGCATATTCCGACCCCATTATCAGGAACGAGCAGGAACGACGCCAACTGAAAGCCCTCAAGAGTTGGCTTCGCAGTAACGGCTACCGCGAAATTACCTCCAAGGACGCGAAAGATCCTTACGCCATGCCTCCGGGCACGTTCGCCTTCCGCTTGTCACTAGCGGTGGGCGATTCGAGCTCTACCGTCAACATCCCGGTGGACTGCGTTGTCAAGCGCCTCGACGCGCCCCCCAGCGAAATGCCCACTCTCATCGAAGCCAAATCGGCCGGAGACGCAACTAACACCAACAAACGGCGAAAAGAAGAAGCCCAGAAACTTCACCAGCTCAAAAAGCGGTATGGGGAAAGCGTACGGTTCTTGCTGTATCTGTGCGGGTATTTCGAGCCGGGCTACCTAGGATATGAGGCGGCAGAAGGAATCGACTGGGTGTGGGAACACCGAACTAGTGATTTTGCCCAGGTTTTTCCGCCGGAGAGAAAAAAAAAAGACCCGTCCGTAAAAGAAAGCCCGCCGATTTATGAGGCCCACAGCAAAGAGGTGCTCGAAGTAAAGCGCGCCGAAGCACAACAAGCCGTAGATGCGTCCAAATCGGCTGAAGAGCGGAATCGCCTAGGACAGTTCTCCACGCCATTTCCTATAGCGTCTCACATGGTAGCCCATGCACTTGCTGCCATGCCAGCTACCATGCCCATCACTTTTCTTGAACCCGCCCTGGGATCGGGCGTTTTTTATAGCGCCTTGCTTAGGCGTCTTAATGCTAAGCGAATGGAGCGCGCAGTAGGATGCGAGATCGATCCAGCTTACAGTGAAGTTGCCGCCAGGATGTGGTCCGGATCGGGCCTCCAGATCAAGGCCTGCGACTTCGTCGCATTCGCATTGGACTCTAGCAATGCGGGCCAATTTTCGCTGCTTTGCACTAATCCCCCATACGTTAGACATCATCACCTTCCCGCCGATCTGAAGATGGCTCTTCAGGCTCAGGTCATGCAACGTCTAGGACTTCCGATTAGCGGGCTGTCGGGTCTCTATGTATATTTTGTGCTGCTCGCCGACTCGTTACTGGCCCAGGGAGCGGTTGCTACGTGGCTGCTCCCCGCAGAGTTTCTGTATGTGAATTATGGCCGGGTCCTGCGCGACTATCTATCATCAAGGGTGTCTTTGCTATCTATCCACCACTTCAATCCTGAAGAGATCCAGTTCGACGACGCCCTCGTATCCTCCTGCATCGTGACTTACCGGAAGGCCCTGCCATCAAGCCAATCAAGCTGCTCTATCTCGTTCGGAGGACTCCTCGAGCCAAACGAGCAACGTTCGGTGCCATTATCGGAGCTTCGCCCATTAAGTAAATGGACCCCATCACACTTCGACCGCGGAGACTCACAATCCGACACGCCGCGACTCAAAGATTTATTCTCGGTAAGGCGTGGCATAGCAACTGGAGCGAATGACTTCTTTATCATTGATCGCAACACCGCTGACGAATTCGACATTCCAAAGGAATTTCTGAAGCCTATTCTCCCTAGTCCCCGCTATCTTCGCGAGTCAATCATCCAGGCCACAGCCGACGGACTCCCGGACGTGCCCGGCTTTCGTTTCCTGCTCGACTGCCAACTCCCTCCAGATGAAGTCCAGCGCCGCTATCCAGGCCTCTGGCAATACCTGCAGGCGGGGGTTGGCCGAGGCATCCCCAATGGATATCTCTGTGCGCAAAAGGAGGTCTGGTACTATCAGGAAAGGCGTGATCCTGCGCCCTTCATCGCCTCGTATATGGGAAGGTCAAACGGATCGCGGAAATGCCCAATTAGATTTTTCACAAACCTCTCCAAAGCAATTGTTACCAATGTATTTCTAAATTTATACCCTTCTTCTAATCTTGCCGCCTGCCTAGCCAACGACAGACAACGACTGATCGAAATGGGTGACGCCCTCAACAGAATTCCCGCCGAATGCATTTTCCACGCGGGCCGCGCCTATGGCGGCGGGTTGCACAAAATCGAACCCAAAGAGCTGCTGGAAGTGCCGCTGACCACAGCCCCCCCCTGGATTGGCGATGCGCTGACTCGGCAACTAGCTCTGATATAATCCCGTTGATTCTTGCGGAAACCGCCTAGGGGGGTACTCGTTTTGATCGCACCCCCCCCGGGGGCCGGGCTTTTTTATGGCTAATATTCAACGGATCCCCCAGACTGGGGGTCGAATTCCCGCACCTCCGCTCTCGCCTTTCTCCGGGCGGTGGAGGGCCAGGAGCCAGGCACGGGGGCTTGGCGTAAGGTGCCGCGAGGTTCCGCGATATACAGGCGGACCTCAAGCTAGGAGTACGACCGTGGTAGCCATGTCCGAAGACGATAAAACTATACGCATCTACCTCCGGGAGATCGGCCAGACCGATCTGCTGACTCCCGAGCAGGAGATCGAGCTGGCCGCCCGCATCAAACGGGGCGACCAGGAGGCCAAGGATCTGATGATCCGGGCCAACCTCCGGCTGGTGGTCAAAATCGCCCACGACTACGCCCGCTACGGGCTCCCCCTGCTCGACCTCATCTCCGAGGGCAACATCGGCCTGATGAAGGCCGTGGAGCGCTTCGACCCCAAGAAGGGCGGAAAGCTCAGCACCTACGCCGCGTGGTGGATCAAGCAGTCGATCAAGCGCGCCCTCGCCAACCAGAGCAAGACGATCCGCCTGCCCGCCCACCTGGTCGACAAGATCGCCCGCATGCGCCGGATGCAGCACCAGCTGAGCGATGAGCTGGGACGCGAACCCACCCAGGAGGAGCTGGCCAAGGGCCTCGAAGTCAACTCGGCTACCGTCTCCCACTGGAAAACCGTTTCCATGCGCCCCACCTCGCTCGATGCGCCGATCGGAGACGACGACAGCTCCGAATTCAACGAGATCATCGGCGACGAGCGGGTCAAGTCCCCCTTCCACGAAATGAACGACCGGCTGACCCGCGAAGAGATGTCCGAGCTTATCGGGCGCCTCGACTCCCGCGAGCAGGACATTCTATGCCGCCGCTACGGGCTCAACGGCCACCAGGTGGAAACCCTCGAGGACGTGGGCCGCGAGCACGACATCACCCGGGAGCGGGTGCGGCAGATCCAGAACGCCGCCATCGCCAAACTTCGCGGCATGATGAACGAGAACGACCGCGTACACCGCATCCGGGAGCATAGCCAGTGAATCCAGCAGACCGTCTCCAGTCCGCCCTCCGCGACGTGCCCGACTTTCCCAAGCCGGGCATCGTGTTTAAGGACATCACCCCCATCCTTGCCGATCCCGAACTCTTCGGCCTCGCGGTAGATCTGCTCGCCGAGCGCATCGCAACCCGCAATCCCACCTGCCTCGCCCTGGTCGAGTCCCGGGGCTTTCTTTTCGGTGCGGCGGTCGCGCAGCGCCTGGGTCTTGGCATCGTGCCGGTGCGCAAGAAGGGCAAGCTGCCCTATTCCCGGATCGAGGAAACCTACGCCCTCGAGTACGGCACGGCCACCCTCGAACTGCATACCGACGCGGTCAGGCCAGGCGACCGCGTGGCCATCATCGACGACCTGCTCGCGACCGGCGGCACCGCCCTGGCCGCAGCGAAGCTGGTCGAGCGCCTCGGTGCCGAGGTGGTAGAGATCGCCTTCCTCATCGAGCTCGCCTTCCTCAACGGGCGCCAGCCACTTTCCCGCTACTCTGTCTCCGCGCCGATCATAGTCCCGTAAGCCGCTCCGGCTCGCCGCCAAAACTTTCGCCGACCGGCATCATATCGGTTGCCTCCGGAAGCCGCATGCGGCTAGGATGGCGGGCATGAGCGATCCCACCCATTCCTCCTCCCCGGCGGATTCCGAGATGCCTGCCGTGCTCACCATCGCCGCATCGGAAACCGACGGCACCACCGGCATCCAGGCCGATCTCAAGACCTTCTGCGCCCTCGACGCCTTCGGCACCTCGGCCATCACCTGTATCGCCACCCAGCATCCGGACGGCTCGCGCGGTATGCAGCCCCTGGCCCCCGATCTGGTCCGAGCCCAGATCAAGGCCATCTGCGACCGCTTCCCCGTCCGCGTCGCCAAGACCGGCCTGCTCCCCACCGCCGCCCTCGTCCGCCAGGTGGCCAACGACGATCTCCGCGAAGGCATTCCCGTGCTGGTGGTCGATCCGATCATCTTCGCCATGGACGGCACCCGCCTGCTCGACGACGAAGCAGTCGAGGCGCTACGCGACGAGCTTCTTCCCCACGCCCGCGTGGCCACGCCCAACCTGCGCGAGGCCGAGCTGCTCGGCGGCCGAGCCATCACCTCGGTCGCCGACATGCGAGCGGTCGCCCGCGAGCTGTGCGAGCGCCTTGATGTGGGCGTGGTCATCAAGGGCGGACAGCTCCCCGGCCCGCTGGTGGTGGATGTGCTCTACGACGAGGGCGAGGAATTCCTCTTCGAGGCCCCCCGCATCGCCGGCACGGAAAGCCACGGCGCAGGCTGCGCCTTCTCCGCTGCCCTCGCCGCCTTTCTCGCCCACCGCGAGCTGCTGTGCGACGCCGTAGGCAAGGCCAAGGAATTCGTCCGCCAGTCCCTGCTCCAGGCCCGCCCCGTGGGCGACCACCGTCCGCTCAACTTTTTCTGGGATGAACCGCTCTCCACGGACACCTGAGCCGACGGCGACCGGCTTGCTCGAACCAGGGATCGGCCCAGCGGCCGACGCTCCCCTTTCCCGTCCCATGCTCTCCGCCGCCTGCGCCTTCGCGGCAGGCACCCTGCTCGCCTTCTATGTGCAGCTCCCCGCCCTCCCTGTGCTGGCCCTTGGCATCGCAGCCATGGCCGGCCTCCGCCTCCTCGGCTTCGGCGCTCGGCCCGCTGCGGGGCGCGCCCTGTGGCCGATCGCCATCGCGCTAGCCGCTCTCGGACTCGCCACCCTGCGCACCGCCGACACCCGCAGGGGCGGACTGCTCCACCAGGCTACCGAGTCGCGGGAGCGGATCGAAATCACGGGCATGATCGCGCTCCCTCCCGAGCTACATTCCTACAGTGACCTGGAACCCCCCATGCATACGGTCACGCTGCGCCTCGAAAGTGTGCGCCGCACCAAAGAGCCCGACCGGGCACACGCCACCGTGCGGGTGATCGTGCGCGATCCGGATCGACGCTGGTCGCCCGCCTACGGCGACATCATCCGGCTGACCGGCAATCTCGAGCCCCATCCCCAGCTATCCTTCGCCGCCCACGGCAACGCCTACCGCATCCGCGCTGAGGCCGACGGGGTGGAACGGCTCGCCAGCGGCCAGGGCTCACCCCTTCTCGCCGCCTGCTGGCGATTGCGCGAGCGCTGCGCCGAACTGCTCGCCCGCGGGCTGGAGACGCGACCCGACCACGCGGGAGTGCTCCACGCGCTGCTCCTCGGCTACCGCGAATCACTGCCCCGTCCCTACCACGACACCTTCGCCGCGACCGGCATGCTCCACGTGTTCGCCGTCTCGGGATTGCATGTCGGGATCCTCGGCGTGGTCGCCCTGGGCTTCATCCGCCTCGCGGGCGTATCGCGTCCCCGGTGGTTCCTCGCGCTCGCCCCCATCCTGATCCTCTACACCATCCTGATTGGCCTGAAGACGAGCGCGGTGCGCGCCTGCGTCATGGCACTCTGCCTGTGGATGGCGCCTGCCTGGTCGCGACGGCCCGACGCCCTCTCGTCGCTGGGCCTCGCCGCCCTGCTCGTCCTGCTAGCCGAGCCCCGCCAGATCGGCGACGTCGGCTTCATCTTCTCCTTTGCCATTGTCGCCGGGCTGATCCTGCTCTATCCGCCGGTCTATGCCCGGCTCGCCCGCCTCCTCCCCGCCCCAGACCCCTGGGCACCGCAGCCCGGACGGCTCCGCAAAGCGGGTGCCGCCGCGCAGCGCTACGCGCTGGGACTTGCGGCAGCCTCCATCGCCGCATGGATCGTCTCGGCCCCCCTCACCGCCTACTTCTTCAACCGCTTCTCGCCTATCGGGCTGCTCGGGAACCTGGTCGTCATTCCCTCCGCCTTCATCGTCGTCGCACTCGGCTGCCTTACCGTGGTGGCGGGGATGATCTTCCCTCCGCTGGGGAACCTCTTCGCCGTGCCCAACCGCTTCGCCGTCGCCTTCCTGCTCGACTGGGTCGAGGGCATGGCCGGCATACCCGGCGGACACCGCTTCGTCCCCCCACCCCCCGCCACAGCCCTCGTCCTCTTCTACGCTGGCCTCCTCGCCTGGATGCGCCTGGGACAACGAGGCCGCTGGCGGATGGGCTTCGCGGCATGAGTCGACACCCTGGCCTTCCTCGCCGCCAGCCTGCGCGACTACCGCATCCATCTCGACAC